>NZ_JBHXEG010000001.1:0-128870 GCF_042724935.1 Kitasatospora sp. NPDC127060 | reverse complement strand
GCCTGCCCCTTCGGACAACCGCGCCGCCCCGCCTCCACCTCCGCCCACCCCGGCGCCCACGGCGCCCCCACCGCGCCCCCGCACGGGGCCGGCCCGGAACGCGCCCCAATTCACTTTCCCCGGGGCCCCCGCCCCCGCCCCCTCCCACCCTCCACCTCCCCCACCCGTACCCCCTGCCCACCCCACCTCGTGGAGGGAAGAGGAGAGCGGGGTCACGGGGGCGGGGCGCGGGACTTGCGGGTGGAGCTCCCGGAGGTGGAGTGCCCCGAGCGGGTCGCGTGGGCGGGCTGGGGGTGGACGGCAACGGCGAGGGTGGACGGGGAGTCGCCCGTCACGGCGATGTCCCCCGCGCGGTCGGTACGCAGGACGGTGGCACCCAGCGCGCGCAGGCGGTCGACCGTACGGGGTGAAGGATGCCCGTACGTGTTGCCCTCGCCGCAGGAGATCAGGGCGAGCCGGGGCCTCAGGGCACCGGTCAGGTCCCAGTCCTGATGCGCCGAGCCGTGGTGCGCCACCTTCAGGACGTCGACCCGGCCCAAACGCCCCAACAGGGCAGACTGGGCCGGCGGTTCGAGGTCACCGAGCAACGCCATCCGCAGACCGCCGGCCAGCGACACCACCAGTGCCACACTCGCGTTGTTCGCACCTGGCGCGTCAACGACCGCCCCGGGAACGGGCCACACCACGTCCCAAGCCAGCCCCGCACCGACCGAGCGCCGCTCACCACGACCCGCCCGCAGCAGCGGAACGGCGGCCCCGGCCGCCCACGCCGTCACCCGGGCCGCCTCGCCCGGTGGGTCGTCCAGCACCGTGCCCTCGACCGCGCCGACCCGGCGCCCCCGCAACACCCCTGGCACGCCCTCGACATGGTCCGCATGGAAGTGGGTCAGCAGCAGGAGCGGCACCCTGGTGACACCGAGCTCGCGCAGGCACCGATCGGCGGCGTCCGGATCCGGCCCGGTGTCGACCACCACCGCACTGTCCGGAACACCGGTGGCAAGGGCCAACATGTCTCCCTGCCCGACGTCACACATCGCCAGCCGCCACCCCGGCGGCGGCCAGCCCGTGGCGATCCGGGCGAGCTGCGGCGGGCGCAGCAGTACGGCCAGCAGCACCACCAGCAGCGCGCCCGTCACCACGGCCCGGGCCCAGCGCCGCCGGACACGGACCGGCCGGTCGGGTTCCGTCCGCCGGGGCAGTAGCAGCGGCGCCGCCCAGCAGGCGGCCAGGGTCACCAGGGCGACCGTGACCACTCCGAACCAGCCGCCGGGCCACGACAGTTGGCCGCCGGGCAGCTCGGCCCCCCGCCGTCCGACGAAGGCCAGCCAACTGGCCGGCACCCCGGCCGGCTCGGCCAGCAGCCGGGCCAGGGCCGGGAAGAGCGGCTGCAGGGCGAGCACTCCGAAGCCGAGCAGTGTCGCCGGAGCCACCGCCAGTTCGGCCAGCAGGTTGCACGGGACCGCGACCAGGCTGATGTGCCCGGACAGCACCACCGTCACCGGCGCGCACAGCGCCTGCGCCGCCGCCGTGGCCGCCAGCGCACCCGCCAGGTGGTGCGGCCAGCGCCGGGCCCGCAGGGACTCGGCCCAGGGCGGACCGAGCACCAGCAGCCCGGCGGTGGCGAGCACCGAGAGCAGGAAGCCGTAGGAGCGGGCCAGGAACGGATCCAGTAGGACGAGGACCAGTACGGCCCCGGCGAGCGCGGGTACGGCCTGGCGGGGGCGGCCGGTGGCCAGGGCCAGCATGCCGATCAGTCCCGTCCCGGCTGCCCTCAGCACGCTGGGCTCGGGTCGGCAGACGGTCACGAAGGCCAGCACCAGCCCCGTGCCGAGCAGCGCGCTGGTGCGCAGCGACAGCCCCAGCAGCGCGGCCAGTCCACGCCGTTCCGCGGTGCCGGCCTGGCCGGGTGCGCCCAGCAGTACGCCGAGGACGATCGCCAGGTTGGCCCCGCTGACCGCCACCAGGTGCACCAGGTCGGTGGCCCGGAAGGCGTCCACCAGGTCGTCGGGCAGCCGCGAGGTGTCACCGACGACCAGCCCCGGGAGCAGTCCGCGCGCGTCCGGCGGGAGCCCGTCGCTGGCTGTGCGCAGTCCCTCGCGTAGCCGCCCGGCGATCCGCTGCGGCAGGCTCGGCGGCGCGAGCTGCCGGGGCGGGCCGTGGACGACCAGCAGTGCTGCGGACTCGGTGTCGTGGCCCTCCCCCGCCGGACGCACTTCGGCCTCGACGGCCAGCCGCTCGGACGGCAGCAGCCGCAGCCAGGGCTCGGTCTCCGGACCACGGACCATGACGGTCACCGGGGTGTGTGTCCGGATGGGTCGCCCGCCCGGGAGGACGGTGGCACGGTCGGCCACGGCCTCGACGGTGAGCAGGGTCTGTCCGCCGGTGGTACCGCCCCGGGAGGTGTGGACCTTCGGGTCGCCCTCGACGGTCAGCTCCACCTCCACCGCCGGGGCGGGCTCGCCCGGGGAGCGCGGGGGCGCCTGTTCGGCCGCGTGAGCGAGTTCCGGCAGGGGCCCCCGATGCAGGTCGGCGGTGTGCAGCGGGGTCGCGATCGCGGCCGCCGCGCCGGAGAGCAGCACAGCTGCCAGCGCCACCGCGGCACCACGGCACCGCTGCTGGCCCGGCCGGGCCAGCAGCAGGACGGCCGCGAGCACGGCGCCGCCGGCCAGCGCGAAGAGCGCCGGCTCGGCTCCCGGCCCGAGGGGCAGGAGCACCGCCGTGACCAGCCAGGCCGAGACGGCGGGCAGCAGCAGCCGGAAGTCGGGACCCGAGGAACGGGGACGCGGGAGCGAAGCGGTGGTGGCGGACAAGGCGGTACCTCCCTTCGGGGGCGGCGCGGCGGAAAAGGGAACGGGCGTCAGAGGGTGAGCAGCGGACGGAGTTCCGCGAATGTTCGGGTGCCGATCCCGCTGACCTGCCGGAGCTGGTCGATCGAGCGGAACGAGCCGTGCGAGGTGCGGTAGGCGAGGATGCGCTGGGCGAGGGTCGGGCCGACGCCGGGGAGGGAGTCGAGCTGTTCGAGGGTGGCGCGGTTGAGGCTGACGGGTGATCGGGGCGTACCGGCGCCGGACAGTCCGCCCGGGCCGGCGGGGACCGGGACGGGCACCGGGGCCGACACCTGCTCGCCGACCAGGATCTGCTCACCGTCCGTCAGGACGCGGGCCAGGTTGAGGCCCCGGGTGTCCGTGTCCGGCAGCGGGCCGCCGGCCGCCCTCAGGGCGTCGGCCACCCGTGATCCGCCGGGCAGGGTGTGCAGGCCCGGCACGTGGACCCGGCCGCCGATGTCGATGACCACGGCGGCCTCGGCACCCGGGCCCGCGGTAGCCGCCGGCGGACCGGCCCCGCTGCCGGGCGGGCCGTCGCTCGCCGCCGGACCCGGTTCCGGCGGCACCGAGGCCGCGGCCAACGCCGGTACGGCCACCGCCTCCGGCCTGGCCAGCCAGAAGTGCTGCACGGCGTAACCCACCGCGAAGAGCAGCAGGATCGTCAGCCCGGCCACCGCCCGTCGGTCGAGCGCCAGCACCGAGGCGAACCGCAGGCGTGCCCCGGCCCCCGGCGGATCGGGAAGGTCCGCCGCTCCCGGAGGCGGCGCTGCCGGCTCCCCCGCCGCTGCGGGAGGCGCCGGAGCGGGTGACGGCGGCACGACAGCGGCCCGATCGGCACCCACCGGCTCGCCGTCCGTCGGCAGCAGCGCCGCCATCCGCAGCCGCACCGTCTCGTTGATCGCTTGGCGCTTCGCCGCGCCCAGGCCCAAGGTCGTCATGGCGAGGACGCTAGGAGCCCTCCGGCGGGCGTGCAGGAATTACCGAAACCCTGTGGATAACCCGGGGGTTGTGGATAAAAACGGTCACTCACACGAGTGGCCGCCCCTCCCCGAAGTTGACCGGCGCACGACGCCCCACCTCACGACGCCCCACCTCACGACGCCCCACCTCACGACGCCCCACCTCACGACGCCCCCCGCCACCGCCCCACCTCACGCCCCGCCCCGCCTCAGCGCGGCGCGACCACCACCGCCAGCAACCCGGGCCCGACGTGAGCGCCGATCACCGCCCCCACCTCGCCCACGTACAGCTCCCGCAGCCCCGGCACCCGCGTCCGCAGCCGCTCCGCGAGTGGCTCGGCCCGATCCTCGGCCGCCAGGTGGTGCACAGTGATGTCCACCTCCCCCTCCCCCGAGCGCTCGACGGCGATCTCCTCCAGCCGGGCGATCGCCCGCGACGCCGTCCGCACCTTCTCCAGCGGCTCGATCCGCCCCCCGTCCAGGTGCAGCAGCGGCTTGACCGCCAGCGCCGACCCGAGCAGTGCCCGCGCCGCCCCGATCCGCCCGCCCCGGCGCAGGTGCTCCAGGGTGTCCACGTAGAAGAAGCCGCTGGTCCCGGCCGCCCGCCGGGTCGCGGCCTCGGCCGCCTCCGCCAGTCCCCGGCCGTCCGCGATGGCCTCGGCCGCCGCCAGCACCCCGTAGCCGAGGGCCATGCCGACCAGGCGGCTGTCCACCACCCGCACCGGTACGGGCGCCTCGGCGGCCGCCAGCCGGGCGGCCTCGACCGTGCCGGAGAGCTCGCCGGAGATGTGCACCGAGACGATCCCCTTCGCCCCGGCCTCGGCGGCCGCCCGGTAGGTTGCGGCGAAGGTCTCCGGGTTGGGCCGGGAGGTGGTCACCCGTTGTTTCGAGCGCAGCGCCTCGGCGACGTCCTTCGGGGAGATCTCGACGCCCTCGCAGAGGACCGAGTCACCGACCGCGACGCTCAGCGGAACCACGGTGATCCCGTACCGGTCGAGGGAGTCCTGCGGCAGATAGGCCGTGGAATCGGTGACAAGTGCGAGGTCGGAGGGCATGAGGCGGAGATTACTCCCCGTTCGTCCGGGAGGACAGCGCCCGCACCCGCTCCCCCGCAGGCCGGACGCACACCGCCCGGCAGGCCCGGACGCCGACCGGGCTCAGCCCGCCGACGGCCCCGTCGAGGTGCCCGTCGACGGCTTCCGCAGCCGCTGCGCCAGCTTCGCCAGCGGGTCGGCCAGCCCGAGCAGGTCCTCGGCGCTCGGCCGTCCCTTCCCGTCCGTCAGCCCCGCCCGAGCGGCCCCACCGCTCCCCGCCGCACCCACTCCGGAAGCGCCAGAGGAACCAGCAGAACCAGCAGAACCGGCACCCCCCGAGTCCCAGTGCCGCAGCGCCCCCGCCTCGCTCTCGCACTCCTGGCTCAGCCGGCTCAGCTCGTCGTCCGCGAACCGGTGCATCCGGTCCTGCGCCGCCCACCGCATGGTCTCCGCCGCGTGGGTGATCCGCTCCGCCCGTTCCCGCAGCTCCGGCAGCTTGGCCGCGATCCGGGCGGTGTCCGGCTCACGCTCCAGCAACCGCAGTTCGCCGTCCAGCTCGGCCGCGTGCGCGTCCAGCCGGGTCAGCAGCGCGAGGGACTCGCCGAGCTGGCTGTCGTCCGCCAGCCCGCCCTCCAGCACCTGCCGGGTGCCGTCGAGCGCGGTGCGCAGCTTGAGGCGGACGGTGGCGATCTGCGCGGGCGGGCCGACCTTGGTGTAGGTCTTCGCCTTGAGGGTGGCGGTCTCGACGGCGCGCCGCGCGTTGGCCTCGTGCTTCTCGACCTTCGCGGCGACGGCCTTGGCCGCCTTCACCGTGCCGACCACGGCCAGGACGAGCGTCGCGATCCCGAAGAGCAGGACCAAGCCGATCATCACGCCGAACACGTCCATCGCGCGCCACCTTCCGCCACCGTTCCGGCACCCGACGGGCCCAACGCGGGCCGCAATGCCGTGGGTTCCACCGTAGCCGTGGCACCGGGCCGGAGGGCAGTGCGAAGGGGTCCGACGGGCGGAGATCAGGGACAGATCGGGGATCTCCCCGAGGGCCCCGCCCGCCCGAGCCCCCGCCCATCCGCCACGACCGCACAAGGCACCCCCACGACGCCACAGAACACCGTCACGACGGCCCAAGGCACGGCCACGACGCCACAGAACACCGTCACGACCGCACAAAGCACCGCCACGACGGCCCAAGGCACCGCCACGCCCCACAAAGCACCGGGCGGGCGCCCCGAAGGACACCCGCCCGATCAGCCACCGACCCCGAACCGGCCTCAGCCGGTCACGATGTTCACCAGCTTCGGCGCCCGGGCGATCACCTTGCGCACCGCCGCGTCCCCGATCGCCGCGACGACCGCCGGGTCCGCCAGCGCCAGCGCCTCCAGCTCGGCGTCGGTGATGCCGGGCGCGACCTCCAGCCGGGCCTTGACCTTGCCCTTGATCTGGACGACGCAGGTCACCGTCTCGTCGACCACGTACGCCGGGTCCGCCACCGGGTAGTCGGCGTGCGCCAGCGAGTCGCCGTGGCCCAGGCGGCGCCACAGTTCCTCGGCGATGTGCGGGGCCAGCGGCGCGACCATCAGTACCAGCTGCTCGGCCACGGCGCGCGGCGTGGAGCCGCGCTTGACCAGGAA
This sequence comes from Kitasatospora sp. NPDC127060, assembly GCF_042724935.1. Classification (NCBI taxonomy): domain Bacteria; kingdom Bacillati; phylum Actinomycetota; class Actinomycetes; order Kitasatosporales; family Streptomycetaceae; genus Kitasatospora; species Kitasatospora sp. NPDC127060. Next base: position 122,421 of record NZ_JBHXEG010000001.1, on the reverse strand, counting down.
GTTGTTCAGCTCGATCGCCTTGGCGACGGCCGTGTTGAAGCGCAGCCCGGCCATGTCGCCGCGGATGCCGTCGATCGCCTTGTGCAGGGCGCGCAGCGTCGCGTCGTCCGGCGCCTCGTCGGTGACGACCAGCTCGCCGGTGGTCTCGGAGACGACGTTGCGCCACAGCCGCTGCAGGAAGCGGTACGAGCCGACGACGGCCCGGGTGTCCCAGGGGCGGGAGACGTCCAGCGGGCCCATCGACATCTCGTACAGGCGTAGGGTGTCGGCGCCGTACTCGTCGGCGATCTCGTCCGGGGCGACGGCGTTCTTCAGGGACTTGCCCATCTTGCCGGCCTCGCGCTTGACCGGCTCGCCCTGCCAGAAGTACTTGCCGTCGCGCTCCTCGATCTCGGCGGCGGGCACCGGGAAGCCGCGCTCGTCGCGGTAGACGTCCGCGGTGATCATGCCCTGGTTGAACAGCTTGTGGAACGGCTCGACGGAGGAGACGTGGCCCAGGTCGTGCAGCACCTTGTGCCAGAAGCGGGCGTACAGCAGGTGCAGCACGGCGTGCTCGGCGCCGCCGACGTACAGGTCGGCGCCGCCGGCCGGCTTGGCCTCGGTGGGGCCCAGCCAGTAGCGCTCGTTGGCCGGGTCGACCACGGCGTCGGCGTTCGTCGGGTCGACGTAGCGCAGGTCGTACCAGCAGGAGCCCGCCCAGTTGGGCATGGTGTTGGTCTCGCGGCGGTACGTCTTGACGCCGTCGCCCAGGTCCAGTTCGACGTTGACCCAGTCCTCGTTGCGGGACAGCGGGGTCTCCGGCGAGGAGGCGGAGTCGTAGGCGTCGTAGGTGCGCGGCGAGTAGTCGTCGACCTCGGGGACCTCGACCGGCAGCATCGACTCGGGCAGCGCGTGCATCACGCCGTCCTCGTCGTAGACGATCGGGAAGGGCTCGCCCCAGTACCGCTGACGGCTGAACAGCCAGTCGCGCAGGCGGTAGTTGACGGTGCCCTCGCCGATGCCGCGCTCGGCCAGCCACTCGGTGACCCGGGCCTTGGCGTCCACCACGCTCAGCCCGTCCAGGGACGGACCGCCTTCGGGGCGCGCCGAGTTGACGATGACCGAGTCGTAGGTGTCGAAGGCGTCGTCCCACTCGGCCGGGTCGGATCCCCGCCCGTCGGTGGGCTCGACGACGCAGCGCATCGGCAGCGCGAAGGCGCGGGCGAAGGCGAAGTCGCGGTGGTCGTGGGCCGGGACGGCCATGATGGCACCGGTGCCGTAGCCCATCAGCACGTAGTCGGCGATGAACACCGGGACGGACTCGCCGCTGACCGGGTTGACGGCGTAGGCGCCGGTGAAGACGCCGGTCTTGACCTTGGCCTCGACCTGGCGCTCGACGTCCGACTTGGCGGCGGCCGTGGCGCGGTAGGCGGCGACGGCCTCGGCGGGGGTGGCGGCGCCGCCGGTCCACTCGGCGGGGACGCCCTCGGGCCAGGCGGCGGGGACGATCGAGTCGACCAGGCCGTGCTCGGGCGCCAGCACCATGTAGGTGGCGCCGAACAGGGTGTCGGGCCGGGTGGTGAAGACGGTGATCTTCCGGTCGCCGGGGGCCGCGAAGTCGACCCGGGCACCCTCGGAGCGGCCGATCCAGTTGCGCTGCTGCAGCTTGATGGCCTCGGGCCAGTCCAGCAGGTCCAGGTCGGCGATCAGGCGGTCGGAGTACGCGGTGATGCGCATCATCCACTGCCGCAGATTGGACTTGAACACCGGGAAGTTGCCGCGCTCGGAGCGGCCGTCCGCGGTGACCTCCTCGTTGGCCAGTACGGTGCCCAGGCCGGGGCACCAGTTGACCGGCACCTCCTTGGCGTACGCCAGACGGTACTCGCCCAGCACCTCGTCGCGCTCGCCGGCGGACAGCTCGGCCCAGGCGCGGCCGCCCGGCACCTCACGCGCGCCGGACTCGAACGCGGCGACCAGTTCGGCGATCGGACGGGCCTTGCCCGCCTCCTGGTCGTACCAGGAGTTGAAGATCTGCAGGAAGATCCACTGCGTCCAGCGGTAGTAGTCCGGGTCGATCGTGGAGATCGAGCGGCGGGGGTCGTGGCCCAGGCCCAGCCGGCGCAGCTGGTGGCGCATGTTGGCGATGTTGGCCTCGGTGGAGACCCGCGGGTGGGTGCCGGTCTGCACCGCGTACTGCTCGGCGGGCAGGCCGAAGGCGTCGTAGCCCAGCGTGTGCAGCACGTTGTGGCCGGTCATCCGCTGGTAGCGGGCGAAGACGTCGGTGGCGATGTAGCCCAGCGGGTGGCCGACGTGCAGGCCCGCGCCCGAGGGGTACGGGAACATGTCCATGATGAAGCTGTGCGGCTTCGCGGCGACGTCCCCGGCGGACGGGTCGGCGAGCTCACCGGTGGGGTTGGGGGCGTGGAAGGTGCCCTCCTTCTCCCAGATGTCCTGCCAGCGGGACTCGATCTCCGCCGCCAGCGCGGCGCTGTACCGGAACGGCTCGGTCGCGGTCGCGGTCTCGGCCGCGCCGGACGCAGGGGTCGTCTCGCTCATCGTCCTTCAAGCTCCATCGGTGTCAGTTGGCGAACCGCGCGACGCGGCCGACCGTGGACCCGTCCCACGAAGCGGGCGGGGGCGGAAAACAAAAAATCCCCTCGCAGGAGGGGACGCCACGCCGACTCCGGCACCGCCCGAGGGCGCGGCCGGTCCTGGTCAGCGCGGCCGGCTAAGGAGCAGGCGCACGGTTCGCATGGGCTCAGGGTACCGCAAGCAGGTCAGGGCACTCCGGGCCGTCCCACCGACGGCACCCCGGAGTGCCCGGACCGCCCCGGGAGCCCCGGGGACGCCAGAACGCACCCCGGAAGGCATTCCAGAAGCACTCCAGAACGCCTCGGAACGCCCAGTAGCACCCAGGTAACGCCCACTAACACCTCGGAATCGCCCTGGAACGCCCCGGGAGCCTCACCCCGCCGCGGTCCGCCCCGCCGCCTCGAAGTCCCGCAGCGCCCTGGCCAGCCGCTCCGACTGCATCCCCGCCGCCAGCGAGCGCGCCAGCCCGGCCGTCCGGGCGGCCTCCCGCTGGTCGCCGAGCTGCCGGTGGGCCTCGGCGAGGCGGACCATCAGCAGCGCCTTGGCACGGGCCCGCCCCGGTCCGAGCCCGGCGACGGCCTCGGCGAGCAGCGGCTTGGCCATCCGGTGCCGGCCGAGCGCCAGCCGCCCCTCCCCCACCATCCCGGCGACGCCGGCCCGGGCCTCCTCGGCGCCGGGCACACCGTCGAGTTCGGCGAAGGCCCGGGCGGCGAACTCCTCGGCCTGTTCGGCCTCGCCGCGACGGCCGTAGGCGCGGGCGATCCGGCCGAGCTGGCGGGCCCGGGAGGTGGGGCTGAGCGCGGGGCCGTGGGTCTCCAGCGCGGTGCGCAGCGCGGCGACGGCGTCCAGGCCGCGGCCGCCGCCACCCTGGGTGGCGATCACGACCAGCGCGCCGAGCCCGGCGACCCCGAGCCGGGGGTCGCCACTGACGTGGGCGGCGCGCAGCGCGGCGACGAAGGCCCGTTGGGCGGCCGCGTCGTGGCCGAGGTCGTACGCGGCCCAGCCGGCCAGCCGGGCGAGCCTGCTGGCGGTGCCGTACAGCTCGCGACCGAGCCGTTCGTCGTACGCGCCGAGTTCCAACAGCTTGGCCAGCATGGCGAGTTCGGCTCTGGTGGGGCCCAGGACGAGGCCGCCGCCGCAGGAGCGTTCGAGGCGCTGTTTGCTGCGGTAGGACAGGCCGAGTTCGCCGGCCAGGGCGGGGTCCACGCGCAGCGCGCCCTCGCCGCCGCCGACGGGTGGCGGCGGCGAGGAGAGCCGTTCGGCGGCGTGGTCGAGGTCGGCGCTGCGGAACAGGTCGGTGAGGCGGACCGGTCCGGCGTCGGTGGCGGCCTCGCGCAGGGCGGTCTGGGCGTTGTCGGCGGTCCACGGGTCGGTGAGCAGCCGGGGCGAGAGGATCTTGGCGCCGCGGTGGCCGCCCATCCGGCCCCAGAGCTGCTCGTAGGTGACGGCCATGCCGAGGGTGCGGCTGAGCACTTCGCAGACCGTCTGGTCGTGCGGGCTGCGCGGCACCATGCCGCGGTCGCGCCACTTGTACGGTGCGGTGGAGCTGATCGCCAGTCCGGGCGGCAGGGCGAGGCTCACCTCACGGGCGAGCCGTTCCGGACTCCAGCCGAGCTGGTGCAGTATCCGGGCCAGCTCCTCGTTCCGCCTTCGCTGCAGATCGGCCATGGCACGACGGTAGCGGTCTTTCCACCCCGCCCGCCGGTGGCGTGCACACAACGGCGAAGAGCCGCCCCCCGTTACCGGGTGGCGGCTCTCGACCACTGTGGAGCTACGGGGAATTGAACCCCGGACCTCTTGCATGCCATGCAAGCGCTCTACCAACTGAGCTACAGCCCCTCGACCTGCGATGTCACCGGGTTTCCCGTCGTTTCCGTCCGGTTTCCCTCGGCGACATCGACTACTTTACACGGTCCGGGGCGTGCTCCTGAAATCCGTTTCCCGAGGCAGCCGCGGGTAGCGCGGCGACCGCTCGCGAAGCGGCCACACCCCCCGGCGACGCGAAGCGACCACACCCCTCCGGCGACGCGAAGCGGCCGGCCCCGCCGATCGGTCACCGCGACGAGCACCCCGCCCCGCGAAAGCGGTCAGCGCGCCACCCGCCGGCTGCGCTCCGCGAAGCCCGCGCCGACGAGCACCAGCACCGCGTTCGCCGCCAGCGTGACCAGCAGCGCGTGCCCCGAGTCGGCGGCGGGTGCCGGCAGGTCCACCTGCCCGAGGAACACCGAGCCGAGCACCGCCACCCCGACCACCTGCCCGAGCTGGAGGACGGTCACCGTCATCCCGCTGGCGTCGGCCGCGTCCTCGGGCGCCACCCCCGCGAGCGCCCGGGCGAACAGCGGCGCGTACGCGCAGCCGGCGGCCAGGCCGAGCGCTGCCGTCTCCGCCAGCACCACCGCCCCGATCCCGGCGCCGCCGCCGAGCAGCACCCCCAGCAGCAGGTACCCGCCGCCGAGCAGCACCGCGGCGAGCACCGGCAGCACCGGGTGCAGCCGGCCCGGCAGCCGGTGCCAGCGCAGACTGGCCAGGCCGAAGCCGACCGCGACGGGTGCCGAGCAGAGCCCGGCCCGCAGCGCGCTGTGCCCCAGGGCCGCCTGCTGGTGCAGGGCGAAGGCGAACATGAAGCCCGCGTAGGCCGCCATGATCGTGAACAGTCCGGCCGCCGCCGGCCGCAGCCCGGGGGCGCGCAGCACCCGCCCGGGGATCAGCGGGTGCCCGCCGCGCCGGGCGACCCCGCGCTCGACCACCACGAACAGGCCGAACATCAGCACTCCGCCGGCGAGCATCGCCCAGCCCCAGAGCGGCCAGCCGAGTTCGTTGCCGAGCACCAGCGGCACCACCAGCAGGCCGAGCGCCGCGCCCAGCACCACCAGGCCGGGGAGGTCGAAGCCGCGCGAGGGGTCGCCGGGCAGCCGCGGCAACAGCCGGGCGCCGGCCGCCAGCAGCACCAGCCCGATCGGCACATTGACCAGGAACACCGGCCGCCATCCGGTGCCGAACAGGTCGGCGCTGACCAGCACCCCGCCGAGCGCCTGCCCGAGCGCGACGCCGACGGCCAGCACCGCCGAGTAGAGGCCGATCGCCCGGGTGCGGGCGGTGCCGGTGAAGGTGCGCTGGAGCAGGCTCATCACCTGCGGCACCATCAGTGCCGCGCCGGCGCCCTGGAGCAGCCGGAAGGCGATCAGCCAGCCGGTGGTCGGGGCCAGGCCGCAGGCCAGCGAGGTGGCGGTGAAGGCGGCCAGGCCCAGCTGGAACAGCCGGCTGAAGCCGTACCGGGCGCCGAGCCGGGCGCCGGTGATGAGCAGCACCGCGTAGGCGATGGCGTAGCCGGCGATCACGAGTTGCAGGGCGGCGCCGGAGGCGCCCAGGTCGGTGCGGATGGTGGGCACCGCGACGTTGACGATGGAGGAGTCGAGCACGGCCATGAACTGCCCGCACAGGACGAGCGCGAGGAGCAGTCCGGGCCGTACGGCCGGGTCCCCGGTGGTGCGTCCGGCCGCGCTGGGCCGGGTCTGAAGATCCGTCATGGCCACCAGCCTGGGGCGGGCCCGGTACTGGTGGTTAGAGCCTGCCGATCCTGGTACCGGCAGCACCTGTATCGCCCGTCCGCGCTGCGGCACGATGGACGCCATGACCGTGCTGGACGAACCCCCCGTCGCGACGGGCGGCCGCGAACGCCGCCGGACCGAGCTGGCCCGCTTCCTGAAGGCCTGCCGGGCACGGGTCACCCCCGAGGACGTCGGCCTGCCGCCGGGGCTGCGGCGCCGCACCCCGGGTCTGCGCCGCGAGGAGGTCGCGCAGCTCGCCGGGGTCGGGGTCACCTGGTACACGTGGCTGGAACAGGGGCGGCCGATCAACGCGAGCGAGCAGGTGCTGCTGGCGGTGGCCCGGGCGCTGCGGCTGGACGGCACCGAGCGCCAACACCTGTTCCGGCTGGCCGGGATGGCGCCGTCGGCGCTCGCCCAGCCGGCCCCGCCGGAGCTGAGCCCGGCGATCCAGGTGATCCTGGACTCGCTCGCCCCGCTGCCGGCGGCGGTCTCCAACACCCGCTTCGACGTGCTGAGTTTCAACCGGCCGTACCGCTCGCTGTTCGGCACCGAGCGACTCCGTCCGTCGCACGGGGTGTTCTTCAACAGCCTCTGGTGCATGCTGACGGCGCCGGAGTGCTGCAACCCGTGCGAGAACCCGGAGGAGACGCTGCCGCGGATGGTGGCGGTGCTGCGCTCGGCGTACGGCAGGCACGTCGGCGAGCCGGTCTGGGAGGAGCACGTGCGGCAGTTGTCGGCCCGCAGCGAGCTGTTCCGGGAGCTGTGGGCCCGCCAGGAGGTGGCGCCGCCGAAGACCCTGCAGCGGATCTTCCGCCATCCCGAGCTGGGCGTGCTGCGGTTGAACGCCACCTATCTGACGATGCCGGGCGTGCCGGAGTGCTACATCGTGGTGTACGTCCCGGAGGACCCGGCCGACCGGGAGCTGGTCGAGCGGCTCGACTCCCTGCCGCCGGGCGGCTGGCGGCACACCTGCGCGCCGTGAGCCACGCGCCACGGCCCCCCGGACCATCAACCACCCCGGAACGGCCGAGAGGCCGCCTCCCGTCCCCGGGTGGCGGCCTCTCGAACTGCTGTGGAGCTACGGGGAATTGAACCCCGGACCTCTTGCATGCCATGCAAGCGCTCTACCAACTGAGCTACAGCCCCGCGACACTGGCGACCCTGGCTCCGGAACTCCGATTTCCACGACCGCTGATGCGGAGTGGAGCTATGGGGAATTGAACCCCAGACCTCTTGCATGCCATGCAAGCGCTCTACCAACTGAGCTATAGCCCCGCACTCACCGGATCTCCCGCTTCCCTTCCGGGCCGCGTTCCTTCCCTGCGAACGAGGAAGACTCTAGCTGGTCAGGCCCGGAACTGCGAAATCCGCCCCCTCCGGGCCCCCCGTGAAGCCTCCGTGGATCCCCCGCCGAAGCCCCGCCGCCCAGTGCCGACCGGTGGGGATCAGGTGTCGTCGCCGATGACCGGCTGCGGGAGCGTGCCCGCGTTGTGCTCCAGCAGCCGCCAGCCGCGCGCCCCCTGGCCGAGCACCGACCAGCAGCAGTTGGACAGCCCGCCGAAGCACTCCCACAGGGGCGGCTCCAGACCCAGCAGCTGCCCGAGCATGGTCCGGATGGTGCCGCCGTGGCTGACCACGACCAGCGTGCCGTTCTCCGGCAGCTTGGCGACGGCCTCCAGCACCACCGGCACCGAGCGCTCGGCTACCTCGACGGACAGCTCGCCGCCGCCGCGGCGCACCGGCTCGCCGGCCGCCCAGGCCGCGTACTCCTCCGGGTGGCGCTCACGGATCTCGGCGTTGGTCAGCCCCTGCCAGGAGCCCGCGTATGTCTCCCGCAGGCCCTCGTGGTGCTGGACGTCCAGCCCGGTGACCTTGGCCAGCTCCTCGGCGGTGCGCCGGGCGCGCTTGAGGTCCGAGGAGATCAGCAGGTCGGGGTGGAGGCCGGAGAGCAGCCGGGCCGCCCGCTGCGCCTGCAGGACGCCCTGGCCGGTCAGCTCGATGTCCGTGGTGCCCTGGAAGCGCGATTCGAGGTTCCAGGAGGTCTGGCCGTGCCGCCAGAAGACGATGCGCGGGCCCCGCGCGTCGCGGCTCAGTGCAGGTCCTCGGGCTTGCCGAAGTCGTCGGCCGGGGCGACGGCGTTGCCGGCGTCGTCGGTGACGGCGTCGGGGCGGTTGCGCGACTCCATGGCGTCGGCGGGCAGCGGCAGCTCGGGGCAGTCCTTCCAGAGGCGGTCCAGCGAGTAGAAGGAGCGCTCCTCGGAGTGCTGGACGTGCACGACGATGTCCAGGTAGTCGAGCAGGATCCAGCGGCCGTCGCGCTCGCCCTCACGGCGCACCGGCTTGATGTCCAGCTGCTCGCGCAGCTGGTCCTCGATCTCCTCGGCGATCGAGCGGACCTGGCGGTCGTTGTTCGCGGAGGCGATCAGGAAGGCGTCGGTGATCGACAGCACCTCGCTGACGTCGAAGGCGATGATGTTGTGCGCGAGCTTGTCGGCCGCCGCCTGTGCGGCGACGGTGATGAGCTGCTGGCTGTGGTCGGTGACGGTCACGGTGATCTTCCGGCTCGGCGGCTTGGGAGTCCCCGGCACGGTGGCCGGGGTCGCCTTCCAGGATCTCACGCCGCTCCCGCGGCCTCGGAACGCATTTCCGGGGCCGCGGAGGCGGGCACGGGCGGGGGCGCCGCCGCCTACTGGTTCTTCGGCGGCTGGTAGTCCTTGCCGAGGACGACCACCAGGTCCGCGTTCTGGGCGTCGCCGACCTTCTTCACGGCCGTGTCCGGCAGCCCCAGGCTGCTCGCCAGGGACTTCGCGGCGGCCTGCCGGGCGTCGTCGGTGTAGCGGATCTCACTGGTGGCCTGCGGCGCGGTCTTGGCGCCGCCCGGGATGAACGTCAGGCCCGAGTTGACGATCTGGACCTGCGCGGCGGCGCCCGCCGCGTCGTTGCCGGAGGCGTCCTGCAGCGCGACCCGGGCGGGGGCGTCGCCGGCCGCCGCGGACTTCACGGTGCCGCCGAGCACGTCCTTGACCTGCTTGCCGGCGGTCGCCTCGTCCAGGGTGCCGTCCGGCTTGACGGTCAGCGCGGTGGTGCCGAAGTGGCCGTCCTTCGCCTGCTGGGCGAGCTGGGCGAGCACCCCGGCCAGGGCGTCCTCGGGCAGCGAGGGGTCGAGCACCGCGTTCATCCGGTGCACGTCGTCCTTGGCGTCCTTGAACTCGGTCGGCATGGTGCGCACCACCGCGTCCATCACCTGCCCGAACCGGGCCAGCTGGGCGTCCCGGTTCTCGCCGGGCCCCTGCAGGGTGGCGTAGGCGACCGCGGCCTTGCCGCTGAGCAGGGTGTTCTTGCCCGCCCCGGAGAGCAGCTTGCCGTCCGGCTTGCCGCCCTCGTGGGTCTCGGCGTTGGTGTCCACCCGGACGCCGCCGAGCTGGGAGACCAGCAGTTCCAGGTACGGGGTGTCCAGCCGCCAGGTGCCGGCCACCGGGGCGCCGAGCACGGTGGACAGGCCGTCGCGGGTGGCCGAGGCACCGATCGCGTCCATGGCCTGGCCGACCGTGGTCACCGGCGGGTCGCCGGGGCCGGGCAGCCGCAGCACGTCGGGCAGCAGCAGCACCGTGCCCTTGTGCCCGGAGGCGTCGTCGACCAGCAGCGCGCTGGACACCTTGCCCTGCAGGTCACGCAGGTGGACGACGTTGACCTGCCGCCCGCCGGCCGCGGCGGCCGCGGTCGGCTTGTCCCCGGTGAACCACAGGTAGCCGCCGACACCGCCGGCCGCGAGCGCCAGCACCACGCCCAGGCCGATCAGCCGGTTCTTCAGCTTGCGGCGCCGCTCGGCGCGCACCTCGCTGCGGGACTCGGCGAACTTCAGCCAGTCGATGACGTCCTCGGACTCCTCCGCCTCCTCGTCGACGAAGGTGAACTCGCCCGTGCTGTAACTGTCCTTGGGCGCCCGGGCCTTGCCCGGCCGGGCTCCGGCGACCTGTTCCGAGGGCGCCGCGGGCTCGGCCGGGGCCGCCGCCTCGGCCGGCTTGGGCGTGCGCCGGCGCGGCGGCGGCACGACGGCGGGTGCCGCGGGCGCGGCCGACGGCTCGGGCTGCGACTGCGGCTGCGGCTGCGGCTCGACGACCACCGGGGCGACCGGTGCGGCCTGGTACGGCTGCTGGTACCCCTGGTACCCCTGCTGCTGGTAGCCGTACGGGTCCTGCGCGTACACCGGCTGCCCGTACTGGTCGTACGTCTGCGGCTCGTACGGCTGCTCGTACCCCTGCTGCTGCGGGAACTGCCCGGTCTGCCCGTACCCCTGCTGCTGGTACCCCTGGGCCTGCTGCCCGCCGCCGTAGGTGCCCTGCCCGTACACCGGCTGCCCGTACTGGTCGTACGCCGACTGCTCGTACTGCTGCCCGTACCCCTGCTGCCCCTGCTGCCCCTGCTGGTACCCGGGGCCGGGGCCGGGGCCGGGGCCGGGGCCCTGCCCCTGATAAGGCTGCTGGTACTGCCCGGTGGACCACTCCTCCGGCTGCTGCCCGCCGTTGCCGCTGCCGTTACCGCTGCGATCGGTCACGCCCGCTCCTGGCTCAGGTCCCGTGCGGCGTCGCGTACAGCGCCCGCTTGTCGATGTAGCGGACCACGCCGTCCGGGACGAGGTACCAGACCGGCTCGCCCTTGGCGACCCGGTTGCGGCAGTCCGTGGAGGAGATGGCCAGCGCCGGGACCTCCACCAGGGAGACCCCGCCCACCGGAAGTCCGGCGTCCGACAGAGTGTGCCCCGGCCGGGTGCATCCGATGAAGTGGGCCAGCGAGAAGAGTTCGTCCGAGTCGTGCCAGGACAGGATCTGGGCCAGCGCGTCGGCGCCGGTGATGAAGAAGAGGTCCGCGTCCGGGTGGAGGGCGTGCAGGTCGCGCAGGGTGTCGACGGTGTACGTCGGGCCCTCTCGGTCGATGTCGATCCGGCTCACCGAGAACTGCGGGTTCTCGGCGGTCGCGATGACCGTCATCAGGTAGCGGTCCTCGGCCGGCGTGACGTGCCGGTCGCTCTTCTGCCAGGGCTCCCCCGTCGGGACGAAGATCACCTCGTCCAGGTGGAACGCACTCGCCACCTCACTGGCGGCGACCAGGTGGCCGTGGTGGATCGGGTCGAAGGTGCCGCCCATCACGCCGAGGCGCTTCTTCACCGGTTCCGGTCCGCCGGGATTCCCGGCCTGCTCTCCCATGCCGCCACACCTTACGCGACGCCCGTTGCGGTGCGGGAACGCCCGTGTGGGGGTTGTCCGCAGATGCGTGAGGGAGCGGCCGGCCCTCTGGCCGGACGCTCCCCGAGCGGTCCCAGGACCCGGCTCAGCGGTCCCGGTTGAAGCGGGTCGTGATGAAGAGCAGGAGCACCAGGATGAACAGCGCGGAGCCACCCGTCAGCAGCGGGTTCAGGCTGTCGTGGTTGCCCCCCTCGCCCTCGGCGAGGAGGTTCAGAACGGGGAGTGCGGCAGCAGTGCTCATGGTCGGCGGGACCTTCTCGGCTCGGTGAACGGACCTGGGGGTGGTTCCGGGCCGGTGAGGGCCCACCCGTCATCGTACGGGGGGTTACACGGCAACCGCTCGGCGGCCCACCGCCGCTGACCGGGCGTGAGGGGGTGCGGCCGGGAGCGGGGTCTACTGGCCCCGGAAGGCGCGGGCCATGACCCAGACCAGCAGGCCGATCCCGACGAAGGACGCGATCACGATGATCCGCAGGAACAGGCCCGGGCCGGCCTCGTCGGAGATGGGGGCGGCCAGGCTGACCAGCGCTTCGGTGGACATCTGAGGGGCTCCTCGAACTGCTCGTACCGCGGCCGGATCCGGTCCCGGTTCTCCAGGGCATTCAGGGTAAACCCGCCTCACACCGGCGCCACCCACCGGCCCCCGTGACCCGCCGACCCGCCCGTGACCGCCGCCGTGACCGCGCCCCGGGGACGAGTACGCAACCGCGGACGTTGCACAGGCAGTCGTTGCAGACGAGCAGTCGAGCAGACGAGTCGTTGCAGGCGAAGACCAGCGGGGGGCCGGGCGCTGCGCCGGGCCGCCGTCGACCAGGAGGTACGCAGACCATGACCGACACGACCGCGAAGACCCCGAGCCGCCGTCGCCGGCGCTTCCCCGAGATCTCCACGCGGGCCTGGGAACACCCGGCGGACCGCTCCGCGCTGGTGGCCCTGCGCAAGCTGTCCGGCTTCGACGACATCCTGAAGAAGCTCGCCGGACTGGTCTCCGAGCGCGCGATCCGGCTGATGTTCCTGGCCACCGCCGTGAAGACCTCCGAGCGCCAGTTCCCCGAACTGCACGACATGGTGCGGGACACCGCCTACGTGCTCGACCTGGAGCAGGTCCCGGACCTCTACGTCACCCAGGACCCGTCGGTCAACGCCTTCACCATCGGCATCGACACCCCGATCATCGTGATCACCAGCGGCCTGGTCGAGCTGATGGACGAGGAGGAGCTGCGCTCCGTCATCGGCCACGAGGTCGGCCACGCGATGTCCGGCCACGCCGTCTACCGGACGATGCTGATGATCCTCACCAACATCGCCACCCGGATCGCCTGGGTGCCGCTCGGCAACCTGGCGATCACGGCGGTCATCACCGCGCTCAAGGAGTGGTTCCGCAAGGCCGAGCTGTCCAGCGACCGGGCCGGCCTGCTCGCCGGGCAGGACCTCCAGGCGTCCATGCGGGCCCTGATGAAGCTGGCCGGCGGGCACAACCTGGCCGAGATGAACGTCGACGCCTTCCTGGAGCAGGCCGAGGAGTACGAGAAGGCCGGGGACCTGCGCGACGGCGTGCTCAAGCTGCTCCAGCTGCTGCCGCAGACCCACCCGTTCGCGGTGGCCCGGGTCGCCCAGCTGAAGAAGTGGGCGGAGAGCGACGAGTACCGCTCGATCCAGGCCGGCGCCTACCCGCGCCGCACGGACGACCGGGACGCCTCGGTCGGCGAGCAGTGGAAGGCCGCGGCCGAGCACTACTCGACCTCGGTGAAGGAGAGCAAGGACCCGCTGATGGGCCTGCTGCGGGACGTGGCCGGCGGCGCCGCGACGGTCGGCGGCAAGCTGCGCGACACCTTCACCGGCGGCAACGGCAGCCGCGGCGGCTCCGCCCCGGGCGCCCAGGCGGGCGGCTCCTCGGACCGCACCGAGGGCTGAACCGGCCCCCGAACCCCGCGCCGTGGACGGCCGGTGACCCACCCGGGCCACCGGCTGTCCGCCGCTCCCGGCCACCGACCACCCGCCACCGACGACCGACGACCGGCCACTGACCACCGGCCACCCGCTCAGCCCCCCGCCAGCACCCCGCACACCTGCCAGGCCGGCCGTGCGTGGTTGCCCGGGTCGACCGGCGTCGGCGGCGCCACCGCGGTGCCCTGCCCGGTGGCCAGCACCGGCTGCAGGAACCCCGCCATCGAGGCGGTGCACGGCTCCGGTCCGGCCTGCAGCACCGCGTCCACCAGCCGCAGCTGCGCCTGCCCCAGGTCGACCCGGTCGAACTGGAAGGTCAGCTCGCGCCGCACGGTCTCCAGGGTGACCGGCGCTCCGGCCGGGGCCCCGGCGGGCTTCAGCGCGTAGACGAAGGTGTGGTCGGTGGTGATCTGCAGGGTGCTGCCGTCCGCCTCGTCGACCCGCATCGCGCCGACCGTCTTCACGGTGTCGGAGGCGAGCGCGACCTGCGCCGGGTCGAAGCGGACGATCCAGCCGGTCACCGCGTGGTGCCGGTCGTCCACCGGCTGGGCGGCGGAGGCGTCGAACTGGGCCTGCTCACCGGGCGTGACGTAGGCCCGCACATCCGTGGTGACGCCTTGGACCAGCGCCGCCGGGGACAGCGAGGAGGCGACCAGGTAGCGCTGCACGGTGTCGAGCGCCTTGGTCACCTCGACCTTGCTGAAGTGCTCGGTGGCGGCCCCGGCCGGGGTGTTCAGCCCGGCCGTCCCGTCCCCGTACCCGGACGGCAGCGCGGCGAACGGACGCGCCGGGTCGGCGACCGGCCGTACGGTCGAAGCCGGACTCAACGCGACCAGGCTGACGGTGAGTTGACTGCCCTCCGGCCGCAGCGGGATGCCCTTGGGCGAGTTCACCCCGAAGTACACCGCGGCTCCGAAGGCCAGCAGGATCAGCAGCAGCAGGGCCAGCGCCTGGCGCGGCACGGAGCCCAGTGGGCCCAGCCGCACCCGGGCCCGGGTGGCCTTGCCGAAGGAGCCCGCGAGCCGTTCCCGGGCGGAGAGCTCCTGGATCCGGGCAGCGCGGACGAACGACTCGTCGAAGACGACGGACCGGAACTCGTCCTCATTGCCGGAACCGCCCTCGGGCGTACCCTCAGGAGGCTCGCGCGGGTCACCCATAGCACCAGGGTAGGCGCACCCGGGGCCCGCCACGAGGGCTCCGGCGCAGATTGCCGGGAACGCTCCGTGACCGACCGCCCCGGGCGCACGCCCCCGGTCAGCCGGCCGGTGCGGTGACCACCGGTAGCGGCTCGGCGGGCGCGGACCGCGGGTCCGCCCCCGGGCTGCTGTTGCCGGACTCCGGGCGCCGGGGAGCGCCCGAGGTGCCGCCCACGCCCTGGTAGATCGCCGCGACCGCCACCGCCACCAGGCTCACGCCCATGATCACGGCGAGCACCCAGGCCACCGGCCGGTGCCAGCGCTGCTGGGCCACGTACCGGCCGCGGGTCCGCACCGGGTCGTAGCGCCGTCCCCAGCGCCGTCCCGGATGCCCGCCCGCCCGGCCCGGGCCCGACCAGGGGTCGGGGTAGAGGTGGTCGTCGTCGAGTCCGCTCGGGTGCGGGCGCAGCTCCAGCGGCAGCCCGTCCCCGACCGGAACGTCATAGCTCCAGCCCGGTCCCGCGGCGTCCGGCTCGAACCGGGCCTCGGCGGCGGCGAGCTGCCGCTCCTTGGCCGTCGGCTCGTGCACGGCGGCGGACCGGACGAAGGCCTCATCGAAGACCACGGTGGCGAACTCGTCGTCCGCACCACCGTGGTCGGCGCCGTCGGGGTACGGCAAGCCCCCCACATCCTCAGCCACGGATTCAGCGTATTACCGGCCGGGCGATTTGTCTGTGGCTCCCGGCAGTTGGTCCGTCACACGTGTGACGGCCGCCCCTCAGCGGGCGTCCGCGCCCCCGCCCACGGCCGGCGTCGCCCAAGGCCTGTCACCTGGATCCTGGCCGGGTCCGACCGGATCCAGGAGACAGGCCTAACCGCGGACATGCCCGTCACCAGTGACGATGTACTTGGTGCTGGTCAGCTCCGGCAGGCCCATCGGGCCGCGGGCGTGCAGCTTCTGGGTGGAGATGCCGATCTCCGCGCCGAAGCCGAACTCACCGCCGTCGGTGAACCGGGTGGAGGCGTTGACGGCCACCGTGGTCGAGTCCACCAGCTGGGTGAAGCGGCGGGCGGCGGCCTGCGAGGTGGTGACGATCGCCTCGGTGTGGCCGGAGGACCACCGGCGGATGTGCGCGACGGCGGCGTCCAGCGAGGGCACCACGGCCGCGGCCAGGTCGTACGAGAGGTACTCGGCGCCCCAGTCCTCGTCGGTGGCCGGAACCACGGTGGCGCCGGTGCCCTCGGCCGCCTTCAGCACCGCCTCGTCGCCGTGCACCGTCACCCCGGCCTCCGCCAGGGCGGCCAGGGCGAGCGGCAGGAACTCGTCCGCGACGTCCTGGTGCACCAGCAGCGTCTCGGCGGCGTTGCAGACGCTGACCCGCTGGGCCTTGGAGTTCAGCAGGATCCCGACGGCCATCGCCAGGTCGGTCCGGGCGTCCACGTACACGTGGCAGTTGCCGGTGCCGGTCTCGATCACCGGAACGGTCGAGCCCTCGACCACGGTGCGGATCAGCGAGGCCCCGCCGCGCGGGATCAGCACGTCGACCAGGCCACGGGCGCGCATCAGCTCCTGCACCGACTCCCGGCTCTCCCCCGGCACCAGCTGGATCACGTCGGCCGGCAGCCCGGCCGCGACCACGGCGTCCCGCAGGACGGCGACCAGCGCGGTGTTGGAGCGGTAGGCGGAGGCGGAGCCGCGCAGCAGCACCGCGTTGCCGGACTTCAGGCAGAGCGCGGCGGCGTCGACGGTGACGTTCGGCCGGGCCTCGTAGATGATGCCGACCACGCCCAGCGGCACCCGGACCTGGCGCACGTCCAGGCCGTTCGGCAGCGTGTAGCCGCGCACCACCTCGCCGACCGGGTCGGCCAGGCCGGCCACGTCCCGCACGTCGGAGGCGATCGCGGCGATCCGCTCGTCGGTCAGGCTCAGCCGGTCGATCACCGACTCGGCCGTCCCCGCCGCGCGGGCCCGCTCCACGTCCTCGGCGTTGGCCGCGACGATCTCGGCACTGCGGGCGACCAGCGCGTCCGCGATCGCCAGCAGCGCGGCGTCCTTGGCCCGGCGCGGCAGCGGGGCGAGCGCGGCGGCGGCCTCCCGGGCTCGGCGCGCTACGGCGAGGACGGGGCTGTCGGCGGTGGCGAGATCGCTGGTCATGCCGCCAAGGGTAGCGACTGGCCCGTGCCCCCCGGCCGTCATTTCGCCCGGTGAGACACCGGCCGGACCGCCGGTCAGTACGGGTGCACCCCGCCCAGGTGCGGCGGCGGCGTACCGAAGCCCTCCGCGACCCGCTTGTGGTACGTCGCCCGGTCCACCACCTCCAGCCCGACGATCTCCCACGGCGGCAGCTTGGCGGTCACCTTGTGCTCGCCCCACAGCCGCAGCGCGATCGCCGCCGCGTCGTGCAGGTCCCGGGCCTGTTCCCAGTACCGGATCTCGGCGTGGTCGGCCGCGTAGCGGGCGGTCAGGAAGAACGAGTGGTCGTGCGCCAGCTGCTCCAGTGAGGCGCGCAGCGAGGACAGCGGGGTGGTCTGCCCGGCCACGCTCAGCACCACGTGCCACAGCCGTGCCTGCTCCGGCACGCTGGGCGGGTCCGCGGCCTGGGCGCGCTGCGGCCGCACCCTGCGCACCCCGCCGGGCCTCTGCGGCGACGGACCGGCCGGCTCGGCGGGGGCGTCCCCGCGTCCGCCGTCGATACTGGTCAGCCGCCGGCCCGCCGTCCCTCCGGTCAGCGCTGCCTCGCGCCTGCGTTCCACCGGCGGCCTCCTGTTCGGCGATCTCGTGTCGTCCCCCGGCCCGCCGGCCCTCGGCCGACCGGTACGGCTGCGCCCCTCCTCGCCCGTTGGCCGGGCCGCTCCCGGTTTCGGAGCGGCCCGCCGACCGCACTGCGCCACTCGGCCGGTGCCGGCCGGACGGCCGGTCAGCCGTGCAGAACGACCAGGTCGTCGCGGTGGACGACCTCGCGCTCGTACCCGGCGCCGAACTCCTGGGCCAGGTCGCGGGTGGACCGGCCGAGCAGGCGGGGCAACTCCCTCGCATCAAAGTTGACCAGCCCGCGGGCCACGATGTGGCCGTTTTCGGCAAGAAGGTCCACCGGATCACCCGCGGCGAACTCCCCGTCGACCTTGGTCACCCCAGCCGGCAGCAGCGAGGCACCGCCGGAGACGACCGCCTCGACCGCGCCCGCGTCCAGGTGCAGGGCGCCGCGCGGGCTGCTCGCATGGGCCAGCCAGAGCATCCGGTCGGAGGTGCGGCTGCCGGTGCGCCGGAAGAGCGTGCCGGTGGGCCGTCCGGCCAGCGCGTCGGCGGCGTGGCTGGCCGCGGTGAGCACCACCGGGATGCCCGCGCCGGTGGCGATCCGGGCCGCCTCGACCTTGGTGACCATGCCGCCGGTGCCGACGCCCGCCTTGCCGGCGCTGCCGATCTGGATGCCGTCGAGGTCGTGCGGGCCGCCCACCTCGGCGATCCGGCTGGTGCCGGGCCGGGACGGGTCGCCGTCGTAGAGGCCGTCCACGTCGGAGAGCAGCACCAGCAGGTCGGCCCGGACCAGGTGGGCGACCAGCGCGGCCAGCCGGTCGTTGTCCCCGAACTTGATTTCGGCGGTGGCGACGGTGTCGTTCTCGTTGACGACCGGCATCGCGCCCATCGCCAGCAGCTGGTCCAGCGTCCGGTAGGCGTTGCGGTAGTGGGCGCGCCGGCTGGCGTCCTCGGCGGTGAGCAGCACCTGGCCGACCCGGATGCCGTACCGGGCGAAGGAGGCGGTGTACCGGGCGACCAGCAGTCCCTGACCGACGCTGGCGGCGGCCTGCTGACGGGCCAGGTCCTTGGGCCGCTTGTCCAGGCCCAGCGGGGCGAGCCCGGCGGCGATGGCACCGGAGGAGACGAGGACGACCTCGGGCGCGTCCGGACGGCTGCGCACCTTGGCGAGCGCGTCCACCAGGGCGTCGACCCGGTCGGCGTCCAGGCCTCCGGCCGCCGTGGTGAGTGAGGAGGAGCCGACCTTGACCACGATCCGCCGTGCGGTCAGCACCTCCTCCCGCAGTGAGTCCTCGCTCATCTCGCTGTACGCCCTTCCGGTGTGGTGCTGGTGCGGCGGGGCCCGGCCCGGCCGTCATGCCCGAAATCTACGCGATCCGCGCAGGTCACCCCCAGGGGGTTTCACCGGCTGGACCCGCCCTGGTCACCGGCCCGCCACAGCCCGGCCGCCCATCCGGATGGCTGGTATGGTCCCTGACCGAAAGCCAGATCGGGGGACGGCTTCCTGCCCGCTGTGCCCACTCGTCTTCGACCTTCCTGTGACACGGGGGCGGCACCGCGCTGGGCAGACCGGCAACGGGTTCGCGGTCGCGCGCCAGGAGAAAAGCACATCATGCGTTCGCACACCACGAAGCTGACCGTCGCCGCCCTGGCGGCGGCCACCGCCCTCTCGCTCGCCGCGTGCGGCCCGGACAACTCGGACTCCCCGACCGGCAAGGGCGCTGCCACCGGAGCGGCTCCGGCCCCGACCGGGGCGGCCAGTGGCGGTGCGGCCGGCGGTTCGACCGCCGCCCCGTCGGGCGCGGCCACCGGCGGCGCCGCGACCGGTGGCGCCGGTGCGGCGGGCGGTGGCGCCGGTACGGCCGGTGCGGCCGGCGGCGGCGCCGGTGGCGCGGGCGGCGGCAAGGTCCCGCAGGCCGCCACCGCGGTGAAGGTGGGCCAGCCGGCCACCGTCGACTTCGCCGACAAGACCTCCAACGTCTCCACCAAGCTGCAGATCACCGTCACCGGCATCGAGGTCGGCTCGCTGCAGGACCTCACCGCCGCCAAGGTCCCGACCACCGGCCTGGACGGCCGCACCCCGGTCTACGTCAGCTACACCGTCAAGAACCTCGGCGACGCCAGCCTGTCCTTCACCGCCCCGGACTCGAAGTTCGTCCTCTTCGACGCCGCCGGCAACAAGGGCCTGCCCGTCCTGACCGCCTCCAACCCGCTGCCCAAGTGCACCGGGGCGAAGTTCCAGGGCGTCGCCAAGGGCGCCGAGACCAAGGGCTGCGACATCATCTCGATCGCCGGCACCAGCCCGGTCGCGGTCGGCTACACCGACCTGAACGACCTGCTCAAGCTCCAGGCCTCCTGGTCGAAGTGACGCCGCGTCACCCCTGAGCACGGGAAAGGCCCCCACCGCCTCGAGGCGGTGGGGGCCTTTCCGGAGACCGACCGGACCTACTGGTCCTCGTCGTCCTCGATGGCGGCCTGCCGGCCGCCGGAGAGCGCCTCGAAGGCGAGGAACTCGGCCTCGGCCGCGTCCCGGCCCTTCTGCTTCTCGCGCCGGCGGTCGACGGCCGGGCGCTGGGTCTCCATCCGGTGGTCCTCACCGCGGCGACCGAGCATCTCGGCGCCGGCGGCCATGGTCGGCTCCCAGTCGAAGACGACGGCGTTCTCCTCAGGGCCGATGATGACGGTGTCGCCCTCGTGCGCCCCGATCTTCCACAGCCGGTCCTCGATGCCGAGGCGCGCCAGCCGGTCGGCGAGGTAGCCGACGGCCTCGTCGTTGCTGAAGTCGGTCTGGCGGACCCAGCGCTCCGGCTTGACGCCGCGGATGCGGTAGGCGCCGTCCTCCTCCTCGATGGTGAAGCCCTCGTCGTCCACGGCGGTAGGCCGCAGCACGATCCGGGTGGACTCCTCCACCGGCTTGGCGGCGCGCGCCTCGGCGACGATCTTCGCCACCGCGAAGCTCAGCTCGCGCAGGCCCTTGCGGGAGGCGGCGGAGACCTCGAACACCTGGAAGCCGCGCTCCTCCAGCGAGGCGCGGGTCAGGTCGGCGATGTCCTGGCCGTCCGGGACGTCGACCTTGTTGAGCGCGACCAGACGCGGCCGGTCCTCCAGGCCGCCGTACTCGGCCAGCTCGGCCTCGATGGTCTCCAGGTCGCTCAGCGGGTCGCGGCCGGGCTCCAGGGTGGCGCAGTCCAAAACGTGCACCAGCACCGAGCAGCGCTCGACGTGCCGCAGGAACTCCAGGCCCAGGCCGCGGCCCTGGCTGGCGCCGGGGATCAGGCCGGGCACGTCGGCGATGGTGTAGACGGTGTCGCCGGCGGTGACCACGCCGAGGTTGGGGATCAGGGTGGTGAACGGGTAGTCCGCGATCTTCGGCTTGGCGGCGGAGAGCACCGAGATCAGCGAGGACTTGCCGGCGCTCGGGTAGCCGACCAGGGCCACGTCGGCGACGGACTTGAGCTCCATCACGATGTCACGGGCGTCGCCCGGCTCGCCGAGCAGTGCGAAGCCGGGGGCCTTGCGGCGGGCCGAGGCGAGCGCGGCGTTGCCGAGGCCGCCGCGGCCGCCCTGGGCGGCGACGAAGCTGGTGCCGTGGCCGACCAGGTCGGCGAGCACGTTGCCCTTGCGGTCCAGCACCACGGTGCCGTCCGGCACCAGCAGGACGAGGTCGTCGCCGTCGGCACCGGTCCGGTGGCCGCCCGCGCCGGGCTTGCCGTTGGTGGCCTTGCGCTTGGGCGAGTGGTGGTACTCGAGCAGGGTGGTGACCTGCGCGTCCACGGTGAGGATGACGCTGCCGCCCTCCCCGCCGTTGCCGCCGTCCGGCCCGCCGAGCGGCTTGAACTTCTCCCGGTGCACGGAGGCGCAGCCGTGGCCCCCGTTACCCGCGGCGACGTGGAGTTCGACGCGGTCCACGAAGGTGGTCATGAGGTGTGCCTCCAGTGCGGATTTGTCTGCTTGCTGTCTGCGTAAAGCCGAAGGGTGGACCGGAACATTCCGGCCCACCCTTCAGTGTGAGTCTGGAGAGACTCGAGAGTCCGCGGGGACTCAGGCCTCGACGGCCACGATGTTGACGACCTTGCGGCCGCGACGGTTGCCGAACTGCACCGCACCGGCGGTCAGCGCGAACAGGGTGTCGTCGCCACCACGGCCGACACCGGCACCCGGGTGGAAGTGGGTGCCACGCTGGCGGACGATGATCTCGCCGGCGGAGACGACCTGGCCACCGAAGCGCTTCACGCCGAGGCGCTGGGCGTTCGAGTCACGGCCGTTACGAGTAGAGCTTGCGCCCTTCTTGTGTGCCATTTTCCGCTATCCCCTTACTTGCTGACCGAGTCGATGCTGGTGATGCGCACCGCGGTGTGCTTCTGACGGTGACCCTGACGACGGCGGTAGCCGGTCTTGTTCTTGTAGCGCAGGATGACGATCTTGTCACCCTTGGTCTGGTCGACCACCTCGGCGTGAGCCTTCACGCCGGCCAGGACCCACGGGTCGGAGGTGACGGCGTCACCGTCGACGACCAGGATGGTCGAGAGCTCCACCGAGTCACCCGGCTTGGCCTCGATACGGTCGATCTCCAGCACGTCGCCGACGGCGACCTTGTGCTGGCGGCCGCCTGCGCGAACGATCGCGTACATGCGGTACCTACTTTCCCAACTCGGTCGGAACTCCCGACGCCAGCCGCCTGGGTACGGACACAGGAGCCTCTCCCCGTTCGCCCCGCGCTGGGCGCGGTGCTCTCGGGAAGGTGATGTGCTCGGGAGCGCGGCGTAGACACGCCGAAGGTCAAGAATACGGACCGGCCGCCCCGGGGGCAAACCGGCCCGTACGGCCCGGGGCGGGAAGGACTCCCGCCCCGGGCTCGGGCACTACTCGGCCGCCGTATCACCCTCGGCGGCCGCGGCCTTCTTGGCCGCCGCGCTCGTCCGCTTGGTCGCGGTCTTGCGGGCGGTGGTCTTCTTGGCCGCCGCGGTCGTCTTCTTGGCGGCGGTCGTCTTCTTGGCGGCGGTCTTCTTCGCGGCGGTCTTACGGGCGGCCCGCTTCTTGGGAGCCG
The DNA here is from genome assembly GCF_042724935.1 of Kitasatospora sp. NPDC127060. Classification (NCBI taxonomy): domain Bacteria; kingdom Bacillati; phylum Actinomycetota; class Actinomycetes; order Kitasatosporales; family Streptomycetaceae; genus Kitasatospora; species Kitasatospora sp. NPDC127060. The sequence goes on along the minus strand of NZ_JBHXEG010000001.1, from coordinate 100,175 downwards.
GGGCCTCCTCGGCGGACTCCTCCTCCGCTGCGGGGGCCTCCACGGCCTCCACGACGGCGGGCTCGGCGACGGCCTCGGGCGCCGCCTCCGCGGCGGCCTCGACGACGGCCTCCGCGGTCTCGACGGCCGGGGCGGCGGCCGCCAGGGCCGCCTCCAGGGCCGCGTCGGCCTTCGCCTGCAGCACCACGATCTCGGCGGCCTGCGGAGCACCCGCCGGAGCCGTCGCCTTGCGCACCGCGCGGCGGCGCGGACGGCCGGCCGGAGCGGCGACGGGGGCCTCGACCACGGCGGTCTCGGCCGCCGGGGCCTCCTCCGTCACCTCGACGCCCGGGACCTCCAGGGCCAGCTGGCCCTCGATCTCCTCGCGCACCGGCTCGGCCAGCTCCACGTCGGCCTCGGCGAAGGCCTCGGCCACCGTCGACCCGGCCTCGACGGCCTGCGGCTCCTCGTGGCCCGCGCCGCCCTTGCCCCGGCGACGGCGCTTGCCGCTGCCGGCCTCGACGGCAGCGGCCGCCGAGGTGTGGACGTGGGCGCTCGGCTGCTCCATGTGGACGATCACACCGCGGCCGTTGCAGTGCACACAGGCCTCGGAGAAGGACTCCAGCAGGCCCTGGCCGACCCGCTTGCGGGTCATCTGGACCAGGCCCAGCGAGGTGACCTCGGCCACCTGGTGCTTGGTCCGGTCCCGGCCCAGGCACTCCAGCAGGCGGCGCAGCACCAGGTCGCGGTTGGACTCCAGGACCATGTCGATGAAGTCGATCACGATGATGCCGCCGAGGTCGCGCAGCCGCAGCTGGCGCACGATCTCCTCGGCCGCCTCGATGTTGTTCCGGGTGACCGTCTCCTCCAGGTTGCCGCCCTGGCCGACGAACTTCCCGGTGTTGACGTCGATGACGACCATCGCCTCGGTGCGGTCGATCACCAGCGAACCGCCGCTGGGCAGCCAGACCTTGCGGTCCAGCGCCTTCATCAGCTGCTCGTCGATCCGGTAGGTGGCGAACACGTCCACCTCGGAGGTCCACCGCTGGAGCCGCTCGGCGAGGTCCGGAGCCACGTTGGAGACGTACTCGTGGATGGTCGTCCACGCCTCGTCGCCGGAGACGATGACCTTGGTGAAGTCCTCGTTGAAGATGTCGCGGACGACCCGGACGGTCATGTCCGGCTCGCCGTACAGCAGCGCCGGGGCGTTGCCGGTCGCGGCCTTCTTCTGGATCTCCTCCCACTGCTGCTGGAGGCGCTGGACGTCGCGGGTCAGCTCCTCCTCGGAGGCGCCCTCGGCGGCGGTGCGCACGATGACACCCGCGTCGTCCGGGACGATCTTCTTCAGGATCTGCTTCAGCCGGGCGCGCTCGTTCTCGGGCAGCTTGCGCGAGATGCCGGTCATCGAGCCCTCGGGCACGTACACCAGGTAGCGGCCGGGCAGCGAGATCTGGCTGGTCAGGCGGGCGCCCTTGTGGCCGATCGGGTCCTTGGAGACCTGCACCAGCACGGACTGGCCGGACTTCAGCACCGACTCGATCCGGCGCGGGCCGCCGTGGCCCAGCGCGCCGAAGTTGACCTCACCGGCGTACAGCACCGCGTTGCGGCCCTTGCCGATGTCGACGAAGGCGGCCTCCATCGACGGCAGCACGTTCTGGACCTTGCCCAGGTAGACGTTGCCGACGTACGAGGTGGCCTGCTCCTTGTTGACGTAGTGCTCGACCAGCACGCCGTCCTCGAGCACGCCGATCTGGGTGCGCTGGCCGTTCTGGCGCACCACCATGACGCGCTCGACCGACTCCCGGCGGGCCAGGAACTCGGCCTCGGTGATGATCGGCACCCGGCGGCGGCCCAGCTCGCGGCCCTCGCGGCGGCGCTGCTTCTTCGCCTCCAGACGGGTCGAGCCCTTGATGGACTGCACCTCGTCCGGGTCGAAGGACGGCTCGGTGGAGCGGCGGCGCGGCTCGCGCACCTTCACCACCGTGCGGACGCCGTCCTCGGTGGTCTCGGCGGTCTCGACGGCACCGGCCTCACCGCTGCGGCGGCGACGGCGGCGGCGACGGCGGGACGAGGACAGGCCGGCGGCCAGATCGTCCTCGTCCTCGTCCTCCTCCTCGGCGACGTGGGCCGGCTCCTCGGCGACGGGCTGCTCGGTCTCGGCGGCCTCGAACTCCTCGGCCTCGCCACGGCGACGGCGGCGGCCGCCCCGACGGCGACGGCGCGACGGACGGCCGTCCTCCCACTCGTCCTCGGTCTCCGGACCGGCGGCGGGGGCCTCCACGGCGGGCGCCTCGACGACCGGGGCCTCCACCACGGGGGCCTTGGCGGCGGCGGCCTTCGCGGGGGCAGCCTTGGCGGGCGCCTTGGCCGGGGCCTCGGCGGCGGCCTTGCGGCGGCCCGGCTCGACCCGGGTGCGGACCCGGCGACGGCGGCCGACGCCGCTGTACTCGTACTCGTCCTCTTCCGAGCGCTCGGCGGCAGCCGGAGCCTCGACCGGCACCGGGGCCGGAGCCGCGGCGGCGGCCGGCTGCTGCGGCGCGGCGGGCGCGACGTAGGGGGCGGGCTCCTGGAAGACCGGCGCCTGGAACACCGCGGTGGCCGGGCGGACCGCACGGCGGCGCACCCGGTGGTGCGGCTCGGCCTCGGCGACCGGCGCGGGCGCGGCGGCGGGAGCCTCGACGGCGGCCTCGACGGCCTCCTCCGCGACGGGCTCCTCCTCGACGGCGGGCTCCTCGGTCACCGGCTCCTCGACCGGGGCCTCGACCACCGGCGCGGCCTCGACCACGCGACGGCGGCGGGGGCGGCGGGCCGGAGCGGCCGGGGCCTCCTCGGCCATCGGCTCGGCGACGGGGACCGCGACCGGGGCGGCGGTCTCGGCCGCGGGCTCCTCGGCGGCGACGGTCTCGACGGGCGCCTCGGCCCGCTTGCGGGTGCGGCGGGCCCGAACGGGCTTCTCCGCCTTCTCCTCGGCCTTGGTCTGCGTGGCCTTGGTCTGCGCGACCTCGCTCTCCGTCGCCTTGGCCTCCTCGGCCTCCGGAGCGGTGACCACGATCGCGGTCTCCTCCGGAGCACCGGCCGGAGCCTCGGCCCGCTTGCGGGTCCGGCGGGCCCGGACCGGCTTCTCGGCAACCGGGGCCGCCTCGGCGGCAGGCGCCTCGGCCGGGATGACCGTCGTCTCAACCGGGACGACCGTCTCGGCCGCCTCGGTGGCCGCCCCCTGCGGGGTGCCCGCCGGGCGGGACACCGCCCGGCGACGACGGCGCGGCGGCGCGGCGGACGCGCCCTCACCACCGGTCGCGGCGGTTTCGTTCTGTTCCGTGGCCGCGTTCTGCTGCGGATCGGTGTTATCGAGCATGCGGGTGGATCTCCCGTCAGGCCCCCGGGCTCCGCATCCGGGCACGGCACGGCACCAGTGGGCGGCCGGCATCGCGACGATGCTCGGGCCGGACCCTTTGACGGTGCCGCCGCGCGGACGCGAGGCCGCACAGGGGCTCGTAGTCTCGCTCGGCGCCCCGCGTGGCGCGGGGTGTCGAAAGTCTTCTGGTCTGACCAGTCTTCTGTGGTTTTCCCAAGCTGAGCCGTCCCCCAACCCCGGGTGGCTCCCGGACGGGGCCCCGGGCCCATCGACCGTCCTGGTCGACGGGCCCCGAGTGGCCGGCCTGTGCTGCGACGACGCTCGCTCCCCTGGGGAGCCGCGGGAACCCTGGAGGACCTTCGGGTCCAGTGAGGTACTGGACCCGGCCTCCGCCCACTAGGCGGACGCGGTAGCGCGCGGCCCGGCGGCCGTTTCTCAGCCTGCCGGGGCCGCAGCGCGGTCGAGCGCCAGCGGGTCGGTCACCGTGCCGGACTCCTCGTCGAGCGGCCCCTGCGCCAGCCTGGTCACCTCAGCGGGGACTGGCGGCGCCAGGTCGGCCGTCACACGGAGACCGGACAATACGTCGTCGGGTCGTACGGCGGGTGTCGCGTGTCGTACTACCAGGCGCAGTATCGCACAGGGACGGCCGGTCCGAACATCGCGGTCGGTTCCGACCTCCGTGTCCGCACCGCCGTCGACCTGCGGCTCGACGGCTTCGAGCGCCGCCACCGCACCGCGCGCGTCGAAGACCCGCACGCCGTTCTTGGTCCGGCGCTCGACCTCGACCTTCTCCTCGGCGAGGAACTTCCGGACCGCCTGCACCGCCTCGTCCGGCTCCACGCCGTCCAGGCGCATCAGCCACTCGGAGGCCTCCAGGCGCTCCACGAAGTTCGGCGTCCGGACCTCGACCGCGTCGATCACGTCCAGGCCGGGCGGCAGCGAGCCGTCCAGCTGCGCCCGCAGCTCCTCCGGGTCACGCGCGGCGGCCAGCCCGATCTCCAGGTACTCCGCCTCGCTCGCGACCCCGGTCGGGGCGGCGTTCGCGTAGGAGACCTTCGGGTGCGGGGTGAAGCCGGCCGAGTAGGCCATCGGAACGGCGGACCGGCGCAGGGCGCGCTCGAAGGCGCGCTGGAAGTCACGGTGGCTGGTGAAGCGGAGCCGGCCGCGCTTGGTGTAGCGGAGACGAATCCGCTGCACCGTCGGCGCGGGCGGCGGACCATCGGGCGTACGGCGTGCCAGGGTCGCTCAGTCCTTAGTCAGTTCTCCCCGTCCGGCGCGGCGCAAACCCGCCACTGTCCGGACGCTGTCACCTCAAAGGGTACGCGCCCCGCCACCCCCCTCGCTCCGCCCCTGGTCAGCCGCCCACGACCGACCCCCGCCCGGAACACTCCGGACGGGGGTCGAAGGACGTACCGTCGCCTACTTGTTGACGACCGTCAACGGCAGCAGCTTCTTGCCGGTGGGCCCGATCTGGATGGCCGTCTGCATCTGGGGGCACACGCCGCAGTCGAAGCACGGCGTCCAGCGGCAGTCGTCGACCTCGACCTCCTCCAGGGCGTCCTGCCAGTCCTCCCACAGCCAGTCCTTGTCGAGGCCGCTGTCCAGGTGGTCCCAGGGCAGCACCTCCTCGTAGGAGCGCTCGCGGGTGGTGTACCAGTCGACGTCGACGCCGGTGCCGGCCAGGCCCTTCTCGGCGGAGGCCATCCAGCGGTCGTACGAGAAGTACTCGCGCCAGCCGTCGAAGCGGCCGCCGTCCTCGTAGACGGCGCGGATGACGGCGCCGATCCGGCGGTCGCCACGGGAGAGCAGGCCCTCGACGATGCCGGGCTTGCCGTCGTGGTAGCGGTAGCCGATGTTCTTGCCGTACTTGCGGTCACCACGGATGGAGTCGCGCAGCTTGGCGAGGCGGGCGTCGGTGGCCTCGGCGGACAGCTGCGGGGCCCACTGGAACGGGGTGTGCGGCTTGGGCACGAACCCGCCGATGGAGACGGTGCAGCGGATGTCGTTCTGGCCGGTGACCTCGCGGCCCTTCTGGATGACGTTCTTCGCCATCTCGCCGATCTGGAGCACGTCCTCGTCGGTCTCGGTGGGCAGGCCGCACATGAAGTACAGCTTCACCTGGCGCCAGCCGTTGCCGTAGGCGGTGGCGACGGTGCGGATCAGGTCCTCCTCCGACACCATCTTGTTGATCACCTTGCGCATGCGCTCGCTGCCGCCCTCGGGGGCGAAGGTGAGGCCCGAGCGGCGTCCGTTGCGGGACAGCTCGTTGGCGAGGTCGATGTTGAAGGCGTCGACGCGGGTGGACGGCAGCGACAGGCCGATCTTGTCCTCGGTGTAGCGGTCGGCCAGGCCCTTGGCGATGTCGCCGATCTCGGTGTGGTCGGCGCTGGACAGCGACAGCAGGCCGACCTCCTCGAAGCCGGTCGCCTTGAGCCCGCGCTCGACCATCTCGCCGATGCCGGTGATGCTTCGCTCCCGCACGGGGCGCGTGATCATGCCGGCCTGGCAGAAGCGGCAGCCGCGGGTGCAGCCGCGGAAGATCTCCACGGACATCCGCTCGTGGACGGTCTCCGCGAGCGGGACGAGCGGCTGCTTGGGGTACGGCCACTCGTCGAGGTCCATCACGGTGTGCTTGGACACCCGCCACGGAACGCCCGGGGCGTTCGGCACCACGCGGCCGATCCGGCCGTCGGCCAGGTACTCCACGTCGTAGAACTTCGGCACGTACACCCCGCCGGTGCGCGCCAGGCGCAGCAGCAGTTCGTCGCGCCCGCCCGGGCGGCCCTCGGCCTTCCAGGCACGGATGATCTCGGTGATGTCGAGGACGGCCTGCTCGCCGTCGCCGATCACCGCGCAGTCCAGGAAGTCCGCGATCGGCTCCGGGTTGAAGGCCGCGTGGCCGCCGGCCAGGACGATCGGGTCCTCGTCGGTGCGGTCCTTGGCCTCCAGCGGGATGCCGGCCAGGTCGAGCGCGGTCAGCATGTTGGTGTAGCCGAGCTCGGTGGAGAACGACAGCCCGAACACGTCGAAGGCCTTGACCGGGCGGTGGGCGTCCACCGTGAACTGCGGGACGCCCTGCTCGCGCATCAGCGCCTCGAGGTCCGGCCAGACGCTGTAGGTGCGCTCGGCGAGCACGCCCTCGCGCTCGTTCAGCACCTCGTAGAGGATCATGACGCCCTGGTTGGGGAGCCCGACCTCGTAGGCGTCGGGGTACATCAGCGCCCAACGGACGTCGCAGGCGTCCCAGTCCTTGACGGTCGAGTTGAGCTCGCCGCCGACGTACTGGATCGGCTTCTGGACGTGCGGGAGGAGGGCCTCCAGGCGTGGGAAGACCGATTCGACAGTCATGTACTAGGAACCCTTACGACGTGATTCGGTGCCGCGATCCGGCACGGGAGGGGTGACCCTCAAGGGTAGCCCAATCCGGGGAACGGCCCGTCCGGGCCGGTCCCCGCCCGTGCGCCCCGGCGCGATCCGCGCCCGCCGGTGACCGCCCCGGCACGCGCGGTGCGCGCCCGCCGCCCGGCGCCGTCCGCCGTTGACACGCCCGGAGGGCCCGTGCGGTACTGACAGGGCCCTGCTCAAGGCCCTGCACCCCTTCCCGAGACGGGAGTTGGGTCGTACGCTCGGCCAACGCCGACTCCCCCCGGCGGCCAGCCCACCCCAGCACGCCCTCCCCCGTCCCCGCGCGGCCCCCTCCCCCGGCCCCGCAGAGCCCGTCCCCGGCCCGCAGGCCGCGTCCGGCGGCGCGGCATGCCCGCGCCCCGGCGGCCGTACGACCGGTCGCAAGGAGAACCATGACCGACACCGGTCGGCGGGTCCGGCCCCTGACCCTGCGAACCCCCGACGCCCGGCCGGCCCGCTACCCCACCCCGGCCCAGGCCGAGTGCGCGGCCCGGCGGCTCGCCCTGCGCCACCCCGACCGCTGCCGGCTGCGCGAGGTGGGCCGCTCCCGGGCCGGCCGCCCGCTGCTGCTGCTCTCGGTGGACCGCGGGCCGCGCGCCGCCCTGGTGGTCGGCGGCCCGCACCCGAACGAGCCGATCGGCACCGCCGCCGCCGTCCGCCTGGCCGAGGTGCTGCTGGAGCGCCCCGCCCGGCCGGGCCTGTCCTGGCACCTGCTGCTGTGCCTGGACCCGGACGGCGCCGCGCTCAACGCCGGCTGGCTGGACGGCCCGCTCACCATGCACCGCCACTACGAGCACTTCTTCCGCCCCGCCTTCGAGGAGCAGCCCGAGCTGCTGCCCGCCCCGGGTTCCGGCCGCCGGCCGATGCCGGAGAGCCTGGCGCTGACCGGGCTGATCGACGAGCTGCGCCCTTTCCTGCAGTGCTCGCTGCACGGGGTGGACTTCGGCGGCGCCTTCGTCCAGCTGACCGGCCCGGTGCGCGGTCTGGCCGAGCGCTTCGCCCGCTCCGCCGACCGGGCCGGCATCCCGCTCGACGTGGACTCCTACGACGCCATCGGCTGGTCCAGCCCCGCCCCCGGCACCTATCTGATGCCGGCGCCCGGCGGAGCCGGTGCCTCCCGGGCGCTGCCGGACGAGCCGGAGCTGTCCACCTGGTCGTACGCGGCCCGGCACGGCGCGGTGACCGCCGTCCTGGAGGTCCCGATGTGGGCCGTGGACGCGGTCGGCGACGGCCGCACCCACCCGGCGGGGCCGCGGGCCGTCGGCGAGGCCGCCCGCGACCTCACCCGCCGCACCGAGCAGCTCACCGCACTGCTCGCCCGCGTCCCGGCGCAGGCCCGGGAGGCGTACGGCCCGCTGGTGCGCACCGTCGAGTTCAACCTGGCGGTGGCGCCGCGGGTGGCCGCCGAGTGGCTGGAGCTGTGGTGCCCCGGTCCGGTGAGCGTCTCCCGGGCGACCACCACCGGGCTGGTCGCGGCCCGGCTGCCGCTGCGGGTCGCCTCGATCCTGCTGCGGCTGCTCGCCGACGTCCGCGGCCCGGTGGCGGAGGCCGCCCGCGAGCGCGCCCGCGCCGTGGTCACGGACAGTCTGGAGCGGCTGCGTCACCGCTTCGGTGCCCGCTGGGTGCCGGTCCAGGAGCAGCTGGCCCACCAGACCCGGGCGGTCCTCACCGCCGCCGACTGCCTGCTTCAGCCGAGCTGACGACCTGACGACTCGTCAACTATCCATTGCCACACGACAGAAGGGCCGGGCCGGGATAGCTCCCGGACCGGCCCCACCCTGCCCTGCACCGTCCTGCCACTCGAACGCTCAGGCCGCTATCGGCCGCTGGCTGCGCACCGCCTGGAGCAGCCCGATCCCGATCCAGACCGCGAACATCGAGGAGCCCCCGTACGAGACGAACGGCAGCGGGATGCCCGCGACCGGCATGATCCCCAGGCACATCCCGATGTTCTCGAAGGCCTGGAAGGAGAACCAGGCGATGATCCCGGCCGCCACGATCGTCCCGTACAGGTCGGTCGCCTGGCGGGCGATCCGGCAGGCCCGCCAGAGGATCACGCCGACCAGCGCGATGATCGCCAGCGCCCCGACGAAGCCCAGTTCCTCTCCGGCGACGGTGAACACGAAGTCGGTCTGCTGCTCCGGCACGAACTGCCCGATGGTCTGCGTCCCGTGGAACAGCCCCTTGCCGGTCAGCCCGCCCGAGCCGATGGCGATCCGGGCCTGGGCGGTGTTGTAGCCGACGCCGTTGGGGTCGAGCTGGGGGTTGGCGAAGGCGGCGAAGCGGTCGATCTGGTACTGGCTCAGCAGCCCGAGCTTCCAGATCGCGATGCTTCCGCCGACGCCGAGCGCGAGGATGCCGAGCACCCAGCGGTTGGCGGCGCCGGAGCCGAGCAGGATGCCCAGCACGATCGCCGACATCACCATGACCGACCCGGCGTCCGGCATCAGCAGGACGAGTCCCATCGGCAGGGCGGCCCAGATCAGGCCCCGGAACACCGCCCGGTGCGAGGGGAACTCCCGCTCCCCGGCGTCCACCTGGTCCGACAGCACGACGGCCATCGCCAGCAGGATGGCGACCTTCGCGAACTCGGCCGGCTGGACGGAGAAGCCGCCACCGAGCTGGATCCACGAGTGGGCGCCGTTGACGGTCGAGCCGATCGGACTGAGCGTCGCCAGCAGCAGCAGGAGCACGCCGATGTAGACGAAGGGCACCAGGGTGCGGACCCGCCGGGCTCCTATCGCTATCACCACGGCGCACAGCACCAGGCCGATCACGAAGTTCGTCAGGTGCCGGTAGAGGAAGTACTGCGGGTCCCCGTGGGTGAGGTTGTCGCGCCCGCGGGTCGCCGACCACACCAGCAGCGAGCCCCCGAGCGAGAGGGCCAGTCCGGCCAGCAGCAGTATCCAGTCCAGCCGCCAGAGCGGGGAGTCCTTGGCCAGGGCCTTGGAGACCCCGCTGCGCTGCGGGGTCAGCCTCAGCTGCCGGTACGAGCCGTAGGAGGTCATGCCCGTCCCCTTCCCTGGCGGTTCGGTTCGAGGGCGGTGTCGGTCGCGGTGTACGACGCCGGACTGTCGGCGGGCGGCGCCGGGTCGAGGAAGGTCGCCCCCGGGCCGTAGTCCGCCGGGCCGTAGTCCGCCGGTGCGGCCGCCCCCGGCTGGGCCGAGGCGGTGTCCAGCAGCACCGGAGCCGGAGCCGCGACCGGAGCGCCCTGCGCCGGGGCGGCCGGCCCCTGCACCGCGCCGGTGCCGTACGAGGCCGGCTTGATGATCGCGGTGCCGTCCGGGTTGAACTTCGGCAGCTCGCCCTGCGGCGCGGGCAGCAGCGCCTTGCTGTTGTCGATGTTGCCCTTGTCGTCCACGCCGTACAGCGCCTGGTAGATCCGGCGGACGGCGTCGCCGGAACCGCCGGAGCCGGTGCCGCCCTGGCTTATCGTCATGACGACGGCGTAGTCCTTGCTGTACGTGGTCAGCCAGGAGGTGGTCTGCTTGCCCTCGACCTCGGCGGTTCCGGTCTTGGCGTGCAGCTCGATCTTGTTCTGCGGCCAGCCGGCCCCGGAGAACTTCCAGGCGGCGGTACCGCTGGTGATGACGCCCGCGGTGGCCTGGTCGATGTAGCTGAGCAGCTTCTGGTCGCCGGGGAACTTGGCGTCCTCGTGCGGGGCGATCTCGCGGACGAGGTCTCCGCTCGGGCTTATCACGGCCTTGGCGATGGTCGGCCGGTAGAAGGTGCCGCCGTTGGCCAGGGCCGAGTAGATCCGGGCCATCTGGACCGGGGTGACGAGGGTGTCGCCCTGGCCGATCGCGAAGTTGACGGCGTCACCGGCGCGCATCTGGTAGCCGTCGACGCAGTTCTCCCGGGCGATCTGGTCCGAGAAGCTGTTGCCGCCCTTCTGCGCCTGCGCGCACCAGGCGTCCTTGTTGTTGTCGTAGAAGGACTGCTTCCACTGCCTGTCCGGCACCCGGCCGGGGACCTCGGCCGGCAGGTCGATGCCGGTCTTGGCGCCGAGGCCGAACTCGTGGGCGGTCTTGAAGAACCAGTCGCCCGGGTCCTTCTTCGGCTTGATGCCGCCGTCCTTGGTCCACTGGTCGTACGCCAGGCCGTAGAAGACGGTGTCGCAGGAGACCTCCAGCGCCTTCTCCAGGGAGATGGCGCCGAAGTTCTCGCTCTCGAAGTTCTTGAACTCGCGGCCGCCGATGGTCAGGCTCTTGGGGCAGGGGTAGGTGCCGTCCAGCGAGTAGCCGGCCTGCACGGCGGCGGTGGTGGAGACGACCTTGAAGGTCGAGCCGGGGGCGGACTGACCCTGTATGGCCCGGTTCAGCAGCGGAAAGTTGGAGTCCTTGCTGGTCAGCGACTGGTAGTCCTTGCCGCTGATGCCGCCCACCCACAGGTTGGGGTCGTAGGTCGGGGCGCTGGCCATGGCGACGATCCGCCCGGTGTGCACGTCCATCACGACGGCGGCGCCGGAGTCGGCCTCGTAGTTGCGGTTGGTGACCTTGTCGAAGGTGTTCCGGGCGTCGGCCATGGCCTGCGCCAGGTTGTCCTCGACGACCTTCTGGACCCGGGCGTCGATGCTGGTGACCAGGTTGTTGCCGGTCTGCGGGGCGACGGTGCCGGCGGTGCCGATCACCCGGCCGAGGTTGTCGACCTCCAGCTTGGTGATGCCGGCGGTGCCGCGCAGGTCGCGGTCGTACACCGACTCCAGGCCGGCCCGGCCGATCTGGTCGGCCGGCAGGTAGCGGTCCAGGCCGGTCTTGTCGGCGGTCTTGCTGACCTCGTCGTCGGTGACCGGCGAGAGGTAGCCGAGCACCTGGGCCATGTTGGCGCCCTCGGCGCCGGTGTAGCGGCGTACGGCGGTGGGCTGCGCGGTGACCCCGGGGAAGTCCTCGCGGCGCTCCATTATCTGCATCGCCTGCTGGGTGGTCGCCTCCTTGGTGACCGGGATCGGCTGGTAGGGAGAGCCGTTCCAGCAGGGCTGCGGGGTCTTGGCGTCGCAGAGCCGGACCTTCTCCTGCACGTCCTTGGCGGGCATGCCCAGCACGTCGGCGAGCCGGCCGAGGACGCCCTTGCCGCCGTCCTTCTGCTGGAGCAGCGAGGTACGGCTGACGGAGACCACCAGCCGGGTCTCGTTGCCGGCCAGGATCCGCCCGGAGGCGTCCAGGATCTCGCCGCGGACGGCCGGATCGACCACCTCGCGGATGTGGTTGCCGGTCGCCTTGGCGGTGTACTCCTTGGCGTTGCGGATCTGCAGGTACCACAGCCGTCCGCCGAGGGTGGCGAGCAGCGACAGCACCAGGATCTGCAGCACCACCAGACGGATCGTCACCCGCCGGGTACGGCCGGTCTCGGGGATGTTGCTCACGTCTCGTGCGCTCCAGGGGTGCGGGAGGGTCAGGAGGTCCGGGGGCGGGCCTGGACCGGACGGTTACGGACGCCGGGCGAAGCCGGGCACGCGCCGCTTCTTGTAGGACGGCCCGCTCGAGACCTCACGCGTGGTGCGGTAGCGGGCCAGCGAGCCCAGGCCGGGGCCGCCCTCGTCGTCGTCGCTGGCGGCCGCCACCGGGTCGCGGCCGAAGCGGCGGCCGAGCAGCATCACCAGCGGCACCACGAAGGGGGCCAGCAGCAGGTCGTACAGCAGCGCGCTGATCACCAGTCCGACGAGGCCGACGTGCCGGGCCGCGGTGTCGCCGACCAGGGCGCCGACCATCGCGTACAGCAGGGTGGAGGCGATCGCCGCGGCGCCGACGACCAGCAGCGCGCTGGAGACGGAGCGCTGGCGGCCGTGCTCGGGGCGCAGCAGCCCGGCGGCGTAGCCCATCAGGCAGAGCACCAGCGCGTAGCGGCCGATGGCGTGGTCGGAGGGCGGCGCGAGGTCGGCCAGCAGACCGGCCGAGAAGCCGACCAGGCAGCCGCCGGTCGGCCCGTAGACCATGGCCAGGCCGACCACGACGAGCAGCAGTATGTCCGGGGTGGCTCCCGGCAGCTGGAGCCGTCCGAACACGCTGACCTGGAGGATCAGGCCGAACAGGATCAGGACGGCCGAGACGGGGATGCGGGCGAGGCGCATGGCTCAGTTCCCCCCAGTGGGCTTGGCGGGCGGGGCGGCGGACGCGGCCGGGGCCTGGCTCTGCCCCGGGGTGGGGGCGGGCGGCAGCACGGCGTCGCGCGGGTCGGTGCGCGGCGGCACGACGACCACGCCGACCAGGTCCAGCCGGGTGAACTGGACGAACGGCTCGACCAGGACGGTCTTGGTCAGCTGGCCGGCGTTGGCCTGGACCTCGGTGACCTTGCCGACCGGAACGCCGGGCACGAAGGGGCGGCCGCTCTGCGAGCCGAAGGTGACCAGCCGGTCGCCGGCCTTGACCTGGGCCTTGCCGTTGAGCAGGGAGACCTTCATCGGACTGTCGCCGCCGCCGGAGGCGAAGCCGATCTCGCCGCTGCCCTCCAGCCGGGTGCCGGCCGAGAAGCCGGGGTCGGAGGCGAGCAGCACGGTGGCGGTGGTCGGGGCGACGGTGGTGATCCGGCCGACCAGGCCCTGGCCGTTGATGACCGTCATGTCGCGGGTGAGGCCGTCGTCGCCGCCGGCGTCGATGGTGATGGTCCAGGAGAAGCCCTGGGCCGGGCCGATCGCGATGACCTGGGCGGCCTTGACGGTGTAGCCGCCGGCGCCGGCGGTGCGCAGCAGGTCGTCCAGCTGCTTGGTGCGTCCGGTGGCCATGTCGGAGGAGGCGAGCTTCTGCCGCAGTTCGGTGTTCTCGCGCGCGAGCTGGTCGGTGCGGCCGTTGTCGGTGGCGGCGTCGCGGAAGGCGCGGACGGTGTTGGCGACCGGGTCCACCACGGTGGCGGCCCCGCGTTCGACCGGGCCCAGGGCGCTGGCGGCCGCGTGCCGGGCCGGTCCGAGCGGGGAGTCCTCACCGCCCTTGATGTCCACGGTGATCAGCGCGAAGGCGACGGCCACCAGCAGGATGAGCAGCAGCCGACTCTCTCGTGTGTCCCTCACGGTGCTGGTACTGCCCCTTCGTACCTGGCGGCCGCCCGGGGCTGTGGGGCCCGGGCGGCGGCCCGTTCAGTTGAGTGTCGGAATGTGTCGTCGTGGTGCTAACGGCGCGGTGAGGCGTCCAGTACCTGCTGGAGCGCCTCGAACTCCTCGACGCACTTGCCGGAGCCCAGTGCGACGGAGTCGAGCGGGTTCTCGGCGATGTGGATCGGCATGCCGGTCTCACGGCGCAGCCGCTCGTCCAGGCCGCGCAGCAGGGCGCCGCCGCCGGTGAGCACGATGCCGCGGTCCATGACGTCGCCGGCCAGCTCGGGCGGGCACTGGTCGAGGGTGGTCTTGACCGCGTCGATGATCGAGTTGACCGGCTCGTCGATGGCGGCGCGGACCTCGGCGGCGGAGATGACCACGGTCTTGGGCAGACCGCTGACCAGGTCGCGGCCGCGGATCTCGGCGTGCTCGTCCTTCTCGCCGTCCATGCCGAAGGCGCTGCCGATGCTCATCTTGATCTGCTCGGCGCTGCGTTCGCCGAGGAGGAGGGAGTACTCCTTCTTGATGTGCTGGACGATCGCGTTGTCCAGCTCGTCGCCGGCGACCCGGATGGACTGGGCGGTGACGATGCCGCCGAGGGAGATGACGGCGACCTCGGTGGTGCCGCCGCCGATGTCGACGACCATGTTGCCGGTGGCCTCGTGGACGGGCAGGCCGGCGCCGATCGCGGCGGCCATCGGCTCCTCGATGATGTGCACCTGGCGGGCGCCCGCCTGCGAGGAGGCCTCGATCACGGCGCGGCGCTCGACGCCGGTGATGCCGGAGGGCACGCAGACCACGACGCGCGGGCGGGCGAGGTAGCGGCGGCGGTGGATCTTCAGGATGAAGTAGCGCAGCATCCGCTCGGTGATCTCGAAGTCGGCGATCACGCCGTCCTTGAGCGGGCGGATGGCGACGATGTTGCCCGGTGTGCGGCCGATCATCTTCTTGGCCTCGGCGCCGACCGCGAGGATGCCGCCGGTGTTGGTGTTGACCGCGACGACGGACGGCTCGTTGAGGACGATCCCCTTGCCCCTGACGTACACCAGCGTGTTGGCTGTTCCGAGGTCGATCGCCAAGTCTCGGCCGATGAACGACAGGTTGCTCGCCATGGGGTGTGGGTGCCTTCCCGGGCTCGGAGTTCTTGGGGTGGACGGATGCGCGCCCACGCTTGGGCGGAGACCAGCTGAGCTGCCGTACCGGGCCCTTGAGTCGCGTCCATCGTAGTCACGCCGCTCGGTACGGACATCGACGCGGGGCATACCGTCCATTGTCCGGAGCGTGTTCGCTTCTCCGAGCATTGGGACGCCGTGTCGGCGTCCCCAGTTCCCTATTTCACGATAAGAATGCCCCGGCCGGGCCAATGGTCCCGACCGGGGCGGTACGAACGTCCTGCCGGGGGCGTCGCCCTGACGATCCGGCTGCCGGATCAGGCGTTCGCGGGGAAGAAGATCTTGATCTCGCGCTCGGCGGACTCCGGGGAGTCGGAGGCGTGGATCAGGTTCTCGCGGGTGATGGTCGCGTAGTCGCCGCGGATGGTGCCGGAGCCGGCCTCCAGCGGGTTGGTGGCGCCGGCCAGCATCCGGATGCCCTTCACGACCTCCTCGCCCTCGACGATCATCGCGATCGACGGGCCGGAGGTCATGAACTCCAGCAGCGGCTCGTAGAACGGGCGGCCGACGTGCTCGGCGTAGTGCGTCTCCAGGGTCTCCCGGTCGAAGGTGCGCAGCTCGACCGCGGCCAGCCGCCAGCCGGCCTTGCGCTCGATGCGGCTGATGATCTCGCCAGCCAGGCCGCGGCGGACGGCGTCGGGCTTGAGCAGGACGAGAGTGCGCTGGGACACGGTGCGTCTCCTGGGGATTTGGTACGACATGCGGTATGGGGCAGAGGTTACCTTGCGTGAACGACCGGTCGGCCACCCCCGCCGGGGGGTCAGGCGGCCTGGGCCTCGGCGGCCGCGCGGGCGGCCTTGAACTCGTCGACCTTGCGGCCGTAGTGCACCGAGCACCACCAGAGGCCGGCGAAGACCACGCCGAGGCCGAACATGGTCGGCAGCACGAAGCCGCTGGCGATCAGGCCGATCTGCAGTGCCCAGCCGATCTGCACCGCGCCGGGGCGGTTGATCATGCCGCAGAGCGCGATGCACAGCGCCATCGCGATCCCGCTGACGATCCACACGGTGGCCGTCGAGACGCTGGACAGCTGCATCGCGACCAGTGCCGCGAACATGATCAGCAGCGCCTCGCCGATCAGCGTCGAGGAGCAGAGCGTCCTCATGTCACTTCCTCCCGAGCAGCAGGCGGGCCTCGCCCACCGTGATGACCGAACCGGTGACCAGCACCCCGGCGCCGCCGAGGTCGCCCTCCTCCTCGGCCAGGGTGACGGCCGCGGCGATGGCGTCGTCGAGCCGGGGCTCGACCTGCACCCGGTCCTCGCCGAAGACCTCGACGGCGAGGGCCGCGAGCTCGTCCACGTCCATCGCGCGGTGGGTGGAGTTCTGGGTGATGACGACCTCGGCCAGGATCGGCTCGAAGGCCTCCAGCACGCCGGCCACGTCCTTGTCGCCCGAGGTCCCGATCACGCCGACCAGGCGGGTGAAGCCGAAGGACTCGGAGAGCGCGGCGACGGTGGCCCGGGCGCCGTGCGGGTTGTGCGCGGCGTCCAGGACGATCGTGGGGCTGCGGCGGACGACCTCCAGCCGGCCCGGCGAGGAGACGCCGGAGAAGGCCTGGCGGATCTTGTCCACGTCCAGCTGTCCGCCGCGGGCACCGCCGACGCCGAAGAAGGCCTCGACCGCGGCCAGCGCCAGCGCCGCGTTGTGCGCCTGGTGCTCGCCGTGCAGCGGGATGAAGACGTCCTCGTACTCCTCGCCGCCGAGCCCGCGCAGCGTCACCAGCTGGCCGCCGACGGCGAGCTCACGGCGGATCACGCCGAACTCCATGCCCTCGCGGGCGACCGTGGCGTCCACCTCGACGGCCCGGCGCAGGATGACCTGGGCGGCGTCCAGCTGCTGCTGGGCGACCACGGCGACGGCGCCGGACTTGATGATCCCGGACTTCTCGACCGCGATCTCGCCGGTGGTCTCGCCGAGCTTGTCGGTGTGGTCCAGTCCGATCGGGGTGATCACCGACACCACGGAGTCGATGACGTTGGTGGCGTCCCACGAGCCGCCCATGCCGACCTCGACCACCGCGACGTCCACCGGGGTGTCGGCGAAGGCCGCGTAGGCCATGCCGGTGAGCACCTCGAAGAAGGACATCTGGACGGGCTGCGCGGCGTCGACCATCTGCACGTAGGGCTCGATGTCGCGGTAGACCTCGACGAACCGCTCCGGGCTGATCGGGGCGCCGTCCAGGGTGATCCGCTCGGTGACGGACTCCACGTGCGGGCTGGTGTAGCGGCCGGTGCGCAGCTCGAAGGCGCTGAGCAGTTGCTCGATCATCCGGGCGGTGGAGGTCTTGCCGTTGGTGCCGGTGATGTGGATGGACGGGAAGGACCGCTGGGGCTGGCCCAGGATGTCCATCAGCGCCTCGATCCGGTCGAGCGAGGGCTCCAGCTTGTTCTCCGGCCAGCGCTTGGAGAGTTCCACTTCGACGTCGCGCAGGGCGTCGCCGGTGCTGCCGTCGGCGGGGCGGAGGGTGTACGGATTCGGGTCGGCCTTGTCGCTCACGACCACAGTCTACGGAGCGGTGGCGGCCCGTCCTCACAGGGCGAGGGCGGCGGCGCCGGCGGTGATCGCGACACGGCGGGCGACAGGGTGGGAACGGCCGTTTTGCCCCATCTTTGCCCTGGTTTCGAAGTTTCCCCCTTGCTATCGATTCTGCGAGTTTCGTGGCAGCAAAGCAATGATTCACAAATAATCAGGGCCTACAGCCTTCGATCGCAAGGAGTTTCCGTCGCGCCTTCAAGCGCAACCGGCTGACCGTCCTCGACACCCTCACCGCCGAGGAGGGCCGGGCCGGCCGCCCCTGGCCCGAGCGCGCCCCGCTGGAGGACTACGAGTCCGGCCTCGGCCTGCGGCTGGCCCGCTGGCGGCTCACCCACGTCACCGAGACCCAGGTCTCCAGGAAGGCCTGATCTCGCTGCGCCGCTTCCTCACCCGGCGCACCCGCTGGGCCCGGGGCGACATGCAGTGCCTGCGCTGCCCGAGGAGCACAACCGGGTGATGTTCGACCACGTCTCCGACCTGCTCTGCGCCGCCACCCCGAGCCCGTACGGTGACGGCCGCGCCTCGGCCCGGATCGCCGCGCTGACCGCCGCACCGGCCGACGCGAACGCCTGGCCCGTCGGCGGCAGCGCCCTCGCGACGGCCGCCCAGGCACCTGCGCGCCATGCCGTCGCTGGTCCACCGGGACCGGGGGCGGAGGCGTCAGACCCCGGCCCGGGCCTCCGGGACGTGCACGGCGCCACCGTGCCGCCGGCGCAACTCGGCGGTGATCTCGGCCAGTTCGCCCTCGGGCAGCAGCGGCAGCATCATCGCCATGCCCTGCAGCAGACCGCCGAGCAGGTAGGTGGTGTCCGCGGTCGCGGCGACCAGGCCGCGGACCTCGGCCACCCGGCCGTCCGCGACCGCCTCGATCAGCTGGGCCGCGTTCGCGGTCTCCTCGTCCACCTCGACCGCCGCGGTGTCCTCCGGGGCCCGCCGGGCCATCGCCCGCAGCACCCGGTCGCCGACCTCGGCGGCGTAGGCCTTGCGGACGGCCTCGGCGGCGATCCAGGCGAGCAGGGTGGTCACCTCCCGCTCGGCGTTCTCCGCGAGCAGCAGGTCCAGCTCGTGGTCGAACGCGAGCTGGTTCCCGTGCCGGAAGGCGAGCAGCAGCGTCGCCGCCCTGGCCTTGGCCTCCTCCACCGCCTCGGCAGGCAGTTCCTGGGCCAACTCCTCGGTCACCACCACGCCATGCCCTCCCGTCCGTCGCTCAGCAGGAACGCTCAGCAGAAACACCTTCGGAAACTCCGTGCACACCGTACACATCCGACCTGAAAACTTCCGCGAACGCGCGCGGGCAAGACCGGAATCAATTCGCTCGGAATAGGACCTCACCCGGTCCATGATGAATATTCGCCGGAAGGGAGCAATGTTGCTGCTCTATTAGGCGTAGCGGCTGCCGTATTAGCCGAAGGGGTCGAAGGGGTCGAAGGGGTCGAAGGAACCGGCGGGCCGGAAAACCCCGAGGGGCCGCACTCCGCGCGTCGCGGGGTGCGGCCCCTCGGGGGGCGATCCGGGTTCAGCCCTGCGGCAGCGCCGCGAGCTGGGCGGTGATCCGGGCGATGTCGGCCTCGGCGGCCTCCTGGCGGCCCCGGATCTTGGCGACCACCTCGTCCGGCGCCTTGGCCAGGAAGGCCTCGTTGCCGAGCTTGGCGGTGGTCTGGGCCTTCTCCTTCTCGGCGGCCGCGAGGTCCTTGGCCAGGCGCTTGCGCTCCGCCGCGACGTCGATGGTGCCGGAGAGGTCCAGCGCGACGGTGGCACCGGCCACCGGCAGCGAGGCGGTGGCCGCGAAGCCGTCGTCCGGGAGGGTCAGCCGCAGCAGCGAGCGGATGGCGTCCTCGTGGACGGCCAGCACGGTGCCGGCCAGCTCCAGCCGGGCCGGGACGCGCTGCGCGGGCTGCAGGCCCTGGTCCGAACGGAACCGGCGGACCTCGGTGACCACCTGCTGCAGCGTGGCGATCTCCGACTCGGCTGCCGCGTCGCGGTAGCCGCTGTCCTTCGGCCACTCGCTCACGACCAGCGACTCGCCGCCCGTGAGCGCCGTCCAGAGCGCCTCGGTGACGAACGGGACGATCGGGTGCAGCAGCCGCAGGGTGACGTCCAGCACCTCGCCCAGCACCCGGCGCGAGGCGTCGGCCTGCGGGCCGCCCTTGGCCAGGGTGGTCTTGGAGAGCTCGACGTACCAGTCGAAGACCTCGTCCCAGGCGAAGTGGTACAGCGTGTCCGAGACCTTGGCGAACTCGTAGTCGTCGTACAGCGCGTCCACCTTGGCCACGGTGGCGTTCAGCCGCGACAGGATCCAGCGGTCGACCGCGGTCAGCTCCTCCGGCGCGGGCAGCGGGCCCTCGACGGTGGCGCCGTTCATCAGCGCGAAGCGGGTGGCGTTCCAGATCTTGTTGCAGAAGTTGCGCGAGCCCTTGACCCAGTCCTCGCCGATCGGCACGTCGGCGCCCGGGTTGGCGCCGCCGGCCAGGGTGAAGCGGACGGCGTCGGCGCCGTAGGCGTCCATCCAGTCCAGCGGGTCCACAGCGGTGCCGGAGGACTTCGACATCTTCTTGCCGAACTCGTCGCGCACCAGGCCGGTCAGCGCGACGGTCTTGAACGGCGCCTCGCCGTCCATCGCGTACAGGCCGAACATCATCATCCGGGCGACCCAGAAGAAGATGATGTCGTGGCCCGTGACCAGGACGTCGGTCGGATAGAACTTCTCCAGGTCGGCGGTCTTCTCCGGCCAGCCGAGCGTGGAGAACGGCCACAGGCCGGAGGAGAACCAGGTGTCCAGGACGTCCGGATCCTGGACCCAGCCCTCGCCGGTCGGCGGCTGCTCGTCCGGTCCGACGCAGACGACCTCGCCGT
Organism: Kitasatospora sp. NPDC127060; assembly: GCF_042724935.1. Taxonomy (NCBI): domain Bacteria; kingdom Bacillati; phylum Actinomycetota; class Actinomycetes; order Kitasatosporales; family Streptomycetaceae; genus Kitasatospora; species Kitasatospora sp. NPDC127060. The sequence continues at coordinate 79,850 of NZ_JBHXEG010000001.1, read as the reverse complement.
CGGGGCCGTACCAGACCGGGATCCGGTGGCCCCACCAGAGCTGGCGCGAGATGCACCAGTCGTACATGTTGTCGACCCAGTCGAAGTAGCGGCGCTCCAGCTCCTTCGGGTGGATCTCCACCTTGCCGTCGCGGACGGCGTCGCCGGCGGCCTTGGCCAGCGGCTCGACCTTGACCCACCACTGCAGCGACAGCCGCGGCTCGACCACCGTGTGGCAGCGCGAGCAGTGGCCGACGGCGTGCATGTACGGGCGCTTCTCGGCGACGATCCGGCCCTGCTCGCGCAGCGCGCCGACGACGGCCGAGCGGGCCTCCATCCGGTCCAGGCCGAGGAAGGGGCCGTGCACGGTGATCGTGCCGCGCTCGTCCATCACGGTCAGGTTCGGCAGGCCGTGGCGCTGGCCGATGGCGAAGTCGTTGGGGTCGTGCGCGGGCGTCACCTTGACGGCGCCGGTGCCGAACTCCGGGTCGACGTGCTCGTCCGCGACGACCGGGATCTCCCGGTCGGTCAGCGGCAGCTTGATGGTCCGGCCGACCAGGTGCTTGTAGCGCTCGTCCTCCGGGTGGACGGCCACGGCGGTGTCGCCCAGCATCGTCTCGGCCCGGGTGGTGGCCACGACGATCGAGTCCTCGCCGTCGCCGTAGCGGATCGAGACCAGCTCGCCCGGGGTCTCCTCATGCTCCACCTCGATGTCGGACAGCGCGGTGAGACAGCGCGGGCACCAGTTGATGATGCGCTCGGCGCGGTAGATCAGGCCGTCGTCGAACAGCCGCTTGAAAATGGTCTGAACGGACTGGGACAGGCCCTCGTCCATGGTGAAGCGCTCGCGCGACCAGTCCACGCCGTCGCCGAGGCGGCGCATCTGGCCGAGGATGCGGCCGCCGTAGCTCTTCTTCCACTCCCAGACCTTCTCGACGAAGGCCTCGCGGCCCAGGTCGTGGCGGGAGAGGCCGGCCTCGGCGAGCTGCTGCTCGACCTTGTTCTGGGTCGCGATGCCGGCGTGGTCCATGCCGGGCAGCCAGAGCGTCTCGAAGCCCTGCATGCGCTTGCGGCGGGTCAGCGCGTCCATCAGCGTGTGCTGGAAGGCGTGGCCCAGGTGCAGGACGCCGGTGACGTTCGGCGGGGGGATGACGATCGTGTACGCGGGCTTGTCGCTCTTCGCGTCCGCGGTGAAGTACCCACGCTCCACCCAGCGCTCGTACAGCTCGCCCTCTACGTCCGCGGGGGTGTAGGTCGTCGGGAGGGTTGCCGCATCGTCCCCGGCAAAGGTGCTCACGGGGCGCTGGTTCGTCGTGTCGGTCACGACGCACAGTTTACGTAACCGGGGGCGCTGGTCACGAACCGCTTTCGGTCCGCGGACTCGGCCCGTCCGAACGCTCCCGCGACGGGCGGCGTGCGATAGCGTGCCCGGGCACTCGTCCGGGTGACCGGACGTGTACGGAGCCAGCCAAACGCAGATCGGCCGCAGGTGCGGCGGGGGAGCACGAGGGACAGATGTACGGCCAGGGACAGCAGTATCCGCAGGGTCAGCCGTATCCGCAGGGACAGCCCTACGGGGGCCAGCCGCCCTACGGCGGACCCCCGCCGCAGCAGCCGTACGGCGCACCGCAGCCCCAGTACGGCTACCCGCCCCAGCAGCAGCCCTACGGCAGCCCGCAGCCCCAGTACGGCGTGCCGCCGCAGGGCCCGTACGGCCAGCCCGGCTACCCGGCCGCGCCGCAGAAGGGCAAGGGCGGGCTGGTGATCGGCCTGGTCATCGGCGCCCTGGTGCTCGGCGGCGGCGGGTTCGCCGCCTGGAAGTTCCTCGGCGGCGACTCGGGCGGTCAGTACAAGCTCTCCGCCCCGCAGACGCTGCTGGACGGCTACGTCCAGAAGTCGGCGAAGGAGGAGGCCGCCGACATGAGCAAGCCCGACGTCGCCAAGCTCGGCAAGGACCTGCACGCGCTGGTCGCCAGCTACAGCAAGGGCGCCGACGTCAAGAACATGGACTCGCTGTCGGTCATCGGCATCTACGGGTCCATCAACGACCCGGACCAGATCATCTCGGACAGCAAGAAGGACAGCGGCGGCCTCACCTGGACCACGCCGATGACCGACTACCCCGCGAAGGACAGCCACGCCTCCTCGGGCAAGCTCAGCTGCGGTGTGGCCAGCGTCATCGCCGGCAAGCCCGGCCCGACGGTCTGCGTGTGGGCCGACAAGTCCACCTTCGGCCGGGTCACCTTCACCCACCTCAGCCTGAGCACCACCGGCGGCGACAGCACCCAGGGCGTCACCCCGGACCAGGCGGCGGAGAAGACCCGGGCCATCCGCGACGCCATGAAGGTCGCCAAGTAGTCCGGGCGCGCGCCCGGGGCCTCCTGCAGCACCACCACACCGCCGGAGCATCCGGCGGCATCCACGCGTGACGTCCCAGAAAGGGCCTCGCATGTCCGATCAGAACCCGTACGGGCCCCCGTCACAGCCCGGGTACCCGGCGACGCCGCCGGCCGCCCCCGGCTACGGCGGCGTCCCCCCGCAGGCCCCGCCGCCCGGCTACCCCGCGCCCGGCGGCCCGGAGGCCGGGGGCTACCCGGGCTACGGCGGGTACGCGCCGGTGCCGCCGCCGCGCAAGTCGCGCCGGACGCTGTGGATCGTGCTCGGGACCGTCGCCGCCGTGATCCTGCTGGGCGGCGGCACGCTGGCCTACTTCGTCTGGAACGCGACCAGCAACGCGGGCACCCAGAAGATCGTCCTGCCGGCCACCTTCCAGGACCTCAGCCGCAACGACGACAGCGAGGTCACCTCCGCCATGGAGAAGGCGATGACCGACAGCCTCGGTCAGGGTGACGGCAACTGGAAGCCGACCGGCGTGGCCGGCATGTACCAGAACGCCCAGTCGGAGCCGCAGATACTCGTCGCCGGGGCCTACGGCAAGGTCCTGCTGCCCAAGCAGGAGCTGGACCAGGCCTTCAACGGGGTCGGCGGCAAGGGCGGCGCCACGGTCACCGACCGCCACGCGGTGGACGCGGGCCCCAAGGGCGGCACCATGGAGTGCGGCGTGATGACCGAGAGCGACAGCAAGGTCGGCCTGTGCGCCTGGGCCGACAACAGCAGCCTGGTCATCGTGATGCGGATGCCCGGCGACGACGGCAGCAGCCAGCCCGACCTGGACAAGCTCGCCTCCGACGCCCGCGACCTGCGCGCGGTCGCCGAGGTGGCCAAGTAGCCCCACCCGGCCCACGGACACGGAAGGGGCCCCGCACCGGATCGGTGCGGGGCCCCTTCCGTACGTCCGGTACGGCCGTCGGGTCAGGCGCTCTTCTCGCGGCGCTCGCGCTTGATCATGTCGCGCGGGACGAGGGTCGGGATGGCGTGCTTGGAGACGACGTCCCCGGTGACCACCACGCGGGCGACGTCCTGACGCGAGGGGACCTCGTACATCACGGACATCAGCACCTCCTCCATGATGGCCCGCAGACCACGCGCGCCGGTGCCGCGCAGGATCGCCTGGTCGGCGATCGCCTCCAGCGCGTCCCGGGAGAACTCCAGCTCCACGCCGTCCAGTTCGAACAGCTTGCGGTACTGCTTCACCAGCGCGTTCTTCGGCTCGGTGAGGATCTGCAGCAGCGCCTCGCGGTCGAGGTTGTGCACGCTGGTGATCACCGGCAGCCGGCCGATGAACTCGGGGATCATGCCGAACTTCACCAGGTCCTCGGGCATCACCTGGCGGAAGTGGTCGCTGGCGTCCGACTCGCGCTTGGAGCGGATGTTGGCGCCGAAGCCGATGCCCTTGGCACCCGCGCGGCCCTCGATGATCCGCTCCAGGCCGGCGAACGCGCCACCCACGATGAACAGCACGTTGGTGGTGTCGATCTGGATGAACTCCTGGTGCGGGTGCTTGCGCCCGCCCTGCGGCGGCACCGAGGCGGTGGTGCCCTCCAGGATCTTCAGCAGCGCCTGCTGCACGCCCTCGCCGGAGACGTCGCGGGTGATCGACGGGTTCTCGCTCTTGCGCGCGACCTTGTCGATCTCGTCGATGTAGATGATCCCGGTCTCGGCCTTCTTGACGTCGTAGTCGGCCGCCTGGATCAACTTGAGCAGGATGTTCTCGACGTCCTCGCCGACGTAGCCGGCCTCGGTCAGCGCGGTGGCGTCCGCGATCGCGAAGGGGACGTTCAGCATCCGGGCCAGGGTCTGTGCCAGCAGGGTCTTGCCGGAGCCGGTGGGGCCCAGCAGCAGGATGTTCGACTTGGCCAGCTCGATCGCGTCCTCGCGGCCGTTGCCGCCGCTACGGCCGGCCTCGCCCGCCTGGACCCGCTTGTAGTGGTTGTAGACCGCGACCGACAGCGCCTTCTTGGCGAGGTCCTGGCCGACCACGTACTGGTCCAGGAACTCGTAGATCTCGCGCGGCTTCGGGAGCTCCTCGAAACGGACCTCGGAGGTCTCGGCGAGTTCCTCCTCGATGATCTCGTTGCACAGGTCGATGCACTCGTCGCAGATGTACACGCCTGGGCCGGCGATCAGCTTCTTCACCTGCTTCTGCGACTTGCCGCAGAACGAGCACTTGAGCAGGTCGCCACCGTCTCCGATGCGTGCCACGAGGTGCTTCCCCTTCGCCAGGGGCCCCGCAGGGGTTCCGGGGCCTGGTGCTGTGGACCGTCCGCGCCGACGGCGCTCGGTCTCGCTATCCGACGGTACTCTGCCGGGCCCGTGATTCCGTCCTCTTCGCCGGGTCTGCCCTACGCCCTGGGCGAATTGATACCGAACAGATGCCGTGACAGCGCCCGCCGACGGGCCGGGGCGGGGGGGGCCACCCGGGGGGCGCCCCCCCCCCCCCGGCCGGGTGTCAGCCGTCGTTCTCGGCTGAGGGGATGTAGGCGCCGGGGACGTCGGCGGGGGCGTGGATGGCGTTCTCGCCCGGGTAGGGCTCGGTCCAGTTGTGGGTCTGGTACCAGGTCAGGTGGTTCATCTGGGCCGGGTTCGCGCGGTCGGGCGCGGCGTTCGGGCCGGTCAGGTGCTGCTGGGACCTCCAGGTGTCCCACTGGGCGGCGACGCCCTGCTCGGCGGCCGGCGGGTCGGTGGTGACGGGCGCGGCGGCCGCGGTGCGGTCCTGGGCGCCGGGGACGTCCACGCCGCAGGAGGGCGGGGTCTTCAGACCGTCGGTCAGCGAGGTGCGGTTGGGCACCGCGGTGAACGGGGTGTAGTCCGGCTCGTCGGTGAAGGCGGTGGCCATCGGGGTGGCCGCGCTGTCCTTCTGGTTCATCGGGTGGATCCCGAGGATCTGCTCGATGGTGCGGACCATGGTGATCTGCGAGTAGTAGCGGCTGTCGACCGCGCCGTGCTGGGCCCAGGGGCTGATGATCTGGATCGGGGCGCGGTGGCCGTCGACGTGGTCCAGGCCGGCCTGGGAGTCGTCCTCCACCACGAAGATCGCGGAGTCCTTCCAGTACTCGCTGTGCGAGATCTCCTGGACGATCCTGCCGACCGCCAGGTCGTTGTCGGCGACCTGCGCGGCCGGGGCGGCCGGGCCGCCGGTGTGGTCGCTGGACAGCCACAGCAGGTTGAGGTTCGCCGGGCCGTTCTGCTCGAAGTCCTGCTTCCAGATCTGGTAGCGGTACTGGTCCGGGACGTCGAGGTCGAACTTGGGGAAGCCGGGCACCGACGCGTCGTTGAGCGAGGGGATCGGCGAGGAGGAGTTGAGCGGGAAGGCGGTGTCGTCGCCGGTCGCGTCCATGTTCTTGGCGTCGCAGTACAGGTTCTGCCAGTTCGCGCCGTCGGGCTTGGTCAGGAACTGGTGGAACTCGCCGAAGTCGCGCACGTCCTGGCCGACCGCCTGGGCGCCGGTCCACAGGAAGCCCGAGCGCTGGTGGCCCAGGGCGTCGTCCTCGGTGTCGTAGCTGCGCTGGTACTCGCCGGCCGAGGACTCGGTGTACTCCGGATTGTCGGCCTGCATCAGCCAGTTGTGGCCCTCGGCGGAGTTGGTGCCGATGTCGTAGGTGTTGTCGTAGAGCCCGAACTGCTTGGCCAGCGCCTGCTGGTTGGGCGTCACGTTGGCACCGAACTGGGCGAGCTTCGGGTCGCCGTTGCCCTTGCCGATGTCGCCGAAGACCTGGTCGTAGGTCCGGTTCTCCTTGACGATCATGAAGACGTGCTTGATCGTCGACGGGTCGCCGATCCTGGCCGGCACCGCGACCGGCTTCGCCCTGCGCCGGTCGGCGGTCTGGACGGCGCCCTTGGTCCAGCCGTTCTGCCGGAAGACCTTGTCGGTCTGGGAGCGGATCTCCTTGTCGCCCGGGAGGGTGAACCAGGTCAGGCTGGAGGTGGTGTCGTGGGTGCTGTGGGCGCCGGTGGAGTTGGGGCGGCGGGCGTCGATGCCGCGGGTGTTGGAGACGACCACCTTGTTGCCGACGGTGGTGACCTCCGCCGGGAAGTAGTCGGTGGGCAGCAGGCCGACGTAGCTCACCGGCTCCTGGGCGCCGGCGAAGCGGTACACCGCGACGGCGTTGGCGCGGCCGAGGGTGACCAGCAGGCGCCCGTCGTCGGTGAGGGTCACGGCGGTGGGCTCGTAACCCACCGACGCCTCCGGCCAGGGCTTGGTGGAGATCCGCTGCACCACCTCGTCCCGGGCGGCGTCGATCACGGACACCTGGTCGGAGGAGGTGTCCGCGACGAAGACCGTCCCGTTCCTGGCGTACACGGCCGTCGGGTGCAGGCCGACGTCGATGCTCCCGACGGCGGCGGACCGGTCCGAGAGGTCGATCACGCTGACGGTGCCGGAGGTCGCCGCGCCGGTGTCCGGGTCGGCCGGCACCTGGGTGCCGTAGGAGTTGAGGGTGTCGTCGTCGGGGGTGGCGGCGCGTCCGCCCTCGTTGCTGACGTAGAGCTTGTGGCCGACCTGGGCGATGCCGCGCGGCGCGGTGCCGGTCGTCCAGCTCTGCCCGAGCCTGCCGGTCGCCGCGTCGATCGCGACCACCCGGTTCTGGCCGTTGACCGCCGCGTAGACGGTCGAGCCGTCGGCGGAGAACACGGCGCCCGAGGCCAGCGCGTGCTTGTCCCCGTCGGCCGGGATGGCGATCTTCACCGGGTCGGCCAGCGAGCCGTCGGCGTTCACGGTGAACCTGGTGTAGCCGTCGAGCTGGCCCAGCCACAGCTGCTTGCCGTCCGGCGAGTAGACCGGGGCCTCCTGGCCGACCGAGCCGTCGGTCAGGTGGAGGTCGGCGGTCTTGGCCTTGTCGGCGCGCTGCTGCACCTTGTTGGTCCTGAGGTCCACCACGACCAGCGAGGCGTCGCCGTCGGCCAGCGAGGCGGCCAGGTGGGTGCCGTCCGGGCTGACCCGGGAGCCCATGATCTTGCCGTTGTCGATGACCAGCCGGTCGCCGTACGGGGCGACGTACTGGTCGCTGGATATCACCCGGCCGTCGGCGGTGACCTGGCCGACCTGGTCGGTGCCGAACTGGTGGGTGGCCGCGAAGGCCGTGCCGGTGGCCACGGCCACCGCCGTGATGCACGCCGTGGCCAGGGTGGCCCGGCGGCCGGCCCGGCGGGCGAGGAGCACCGGGTGCTCCTTCTGGTCACGTCGACGACGCGTTACCTGCATGGCGTCAGCCCTTCGTTGTGATCGGTGGCGCGGGGTGCGGTGCGGTGCGGTGAGAGCTTGGCTTGGCGGGACCTTGGTGCGGGCCGGCCGGTGCGGTCAGTCCGTCGAGGAGTCGAGCAGGTCGATCCGGCCGTCGAACTGCCACAGCGGGTTCGGGGCGTCGCCGGTCGCGGTGTGCACCAGGAAGTAGCCGTTCACTTCCTTGGGCCCGTCTCCGTCCGCCGTCACCCGCCCGTCCGGGGCGATGTCCAGCTGGTAGATCGCGGTGCCGGCAGCCGTCGTGCCGGGCAGGTGCCAGGTGACCACGCAGCGCCAGTCGTTGCCCGGCCCCTCCGGATCGACCTGGCCGTCACCCCGGTTGCAGTCCGCGTTGACCCGCAGGTCGGCCTCGGCGACGGCGGGGCGGTGCAACTGCTCGGTCTGCAGCCGGTAGAGGTGCGCGAACACGGTGGCCACCGACCGCTGCACCTTCGCCTGGGTGATCCCCGACCCGGTCGCGGGCGCGGCCACCGCGACCGCGCCGGTGCCCAGCGCGAGCAGCCCGGCCAGCGGCAGCACCCCGTAGGTGAGCGCGCGGCGCTTCTCGCCGTCCTCGCTGCCGGTGGTGAAGTCCCGCCGGACGAACAGCCGGTAGGCCGCCGCGGTCGCCACCACGGCCCACACCAGGCTCACCGCGACGGCGATCAGCAGCTCCGCCGGCCGGTTCGGGGCGGCGAACAGCCCGTTCCAGGAGACGAAGGCGTAGCCGGGCAGTGCCAGCCGCAGCGCCACCGGCAGCGGCAGCGTCTGGGCGAGCTGCATGGCGACGGCGGACAGCGCGGGGACGAGCAGGCCCATCGGGGAGCGGCCCAGGATGACGGAGCCGAGCAGTCCGAGCGCCGCCAGCGCCAGCGTGGGCGCCAGCACGGCCGCCCAGGCCAGCAGGACGCTCGCGGCGGCGTCGGACGGTGCCAGCTGGTGCCCGTCGACGCCGACCAGCGGCTGGTCGCCGACCGCCGCCAGCCCGCCCGCCGTGCCGGAGGCCGCCAACCCGACGACCAGCAGCACGATCACGGTGGCACTCGCCAGGGTCTTGGCGAGGAAGATCCGCCGCGGTGAGCGGACCGCCACCAGCAGGTGCCGCCAGGTGCCGAGCCGGTCCTCGGCGGCGAACACGTCGCCCGCGACCACGGAGGTCAGCAGCGGCAGCGCCCAGGAGCCCGCGAAGCCCAGCACCACCAGCGGGCCCGCCCAGCCGGTGGCGTGCATCCAGCGGCCGAACAGGGTGTCGGAGGGCAGCGTCCCCTGCTGGGCGACCGCGGCCACGAAGAACCCGGGCAGCGCCCAACAGGCCAGTACCAGCAGCCGGATCCTCCACTGCGAGACCAGCTTGACCAGCTCGAAGCGGTACACCCGGCCCACCGGGACCCGACCCGCCCCGGGCGCGGCGGCACCGGCCACCGCCTCCCCGGCCATGACCGTGCTCATCGCCCGCCCTCCTGCTGCTGCTCGGTGAGGGCGAGGTACGCGGCCTCCAGCGGCGACACCACGGGCGCCACCTCGCGCACCCGTACGCCCTCCTGCACCATCGCGGCCACCAACTGCTCGACGGCCGGCCCGGCGGCGCGCACCACCAGCGCCTCCGTGCCGCGCCACGCTCCCGCGTCGTCCACCACCCGCACGCCCGCGGTGCCGTCGGCCACCCGCCGGGCGGTCCGCAGGTCGGAGGTGAGCAGCCGGTGGTCCAGCTCGCGGGTCTCGGCCGCCAGCTTGCCCAGCGGGCCGGAGAAGCGGACCCGGCCGGTCGCGAGGACGGTCACCTCGGAGCAGAGCGCCTCCAGGTCGTCCATCCGGTGGCTGGACAGCACGATGGTGACGCCGCTGTCGGCGAGTCGGCGCAGCGCGCCGTGGACGTGCTGCTTGCCCGCCGGGTCGAGGCCGTTGGAGGGCTCGTCGAGCACCAGCAGCCGGGGTCCGGTGAACAGGGCGGCGGCCAGGCCGAGCCGCTGGCGCATGCCCAGCGAGAAGCCGCGCACCCGGTCGTCGGCGACGTCCGTCAGCCCGACCTCGGCGAGCACCTCGTCGATCCGGCCGGGCCCGGTCCGCAGGCCGCGCAGCGCCGCCAGTGCCGCCAGGTTCTTCCGTGCGGTCAGCGAGGGGTACAGGCCCGGCCCGTCGACGAACCCGGCCACGCCGTCCGGCGCCGCCAGCGCCCGGCCGACCGGTCTGCCCAGCACCTCCAGCTCGCCGTCATCGGCGACGGCCAGCCCGAGCAGCAGCCCGAGCAGGGTGGTCTTCCCGGCGCCGTTCGGCCCGGCCAGGCCGTGGATCCGGCCGGGCGACAGCTCCAGGCCGACACCGTCCAACGCCACGACGTCACCGAAGCACTTCGTCAATCCGCTTGCCCGTACGGCAGGTTGCGTGTCTTCCATGGCTCCTTCTCGCAGTCCCCCGAGGAAAGTAGGGGCTTGACGGGGCGGAGTCAGGAGCGGGCGGTTGAACGCCGGTGGAACAGCGGAGGGCCGGCCCGCCGGAGGTCGCCGGCGGCTTCGACGGTCTCCGATCCGCCTCCGACGGCCTCCGGACGGGCGGAGGCCGCGTGCGGCGGCGGGTGCGGGAGGCGCCGAGGACCGTGCGAGTGCGGAGGGTTCGACCCGCTCGGACTGTTCAGGCGGCTCGGACTGTTCAGGCGGCTCATACGGCTCGGACGGCTCGGACGGCTCAGACCGTGATGGTCTGGTACTCGGTGTAGGCGCCGAGGCCGACCGCGCCGTACTCGCGGCCGATGCCGCTGGCCTTGAAGCCGCCGAACGGGCCGTCGAAGCCGATCGAGGCGCCGTTGACGGTGACGGTGCCGGTACGCAGGCGGCGGGCGACCGCCAGCGCGTGCTCCTCGTCGGCGGACCAGACCCCGCCGGAGAGGCCGTACTCGGAGTCGTTGGCGATCCGGACGGCGTCGTCCTCGTCCTCGTAGGGGATGACCACCAGGACCGGGCCGAAGACCTCCTCCTGGGCGATCCGCATCGAGTTGTCGACATCGGCGAAGAGCGTCGGGGTGACGTAGTGGCCGCGCTCCAGGCCGGCCGGGACGTGCGGGCCGCCGGTGACCAGGCGGGCGCCCTCCTCCACGCCGAGGGCGATGTAGCGGAGGACCTGCTCCTGCTGGTCCCGGCGGATCATCGGGCCGATGAAGGTCTCCGGGTCGGCCGGGTCGCCGACCTTCAGGGAGTCGATCAGGTCCTTGAGTCGGGTCACCACCTCCTCGTAGCGGCTGCGAGGGGCCAGGATCCGGGTCTGGGCGATGCAGGACTCGCCGTTGTTGAGCAGCGAGGAGAACTTCAGCCCCGGCACCGCCCGGTCCAGGTCGGCGTCGGGGAGGATCACGGCCGCGGACTTGCCGCCCAGCTCCAGGCTGACGCGCTTGAGCTGCTCCCCGGCGATTGCGGCGATGCGCCGACCGGCCCGGGTGGAGCCGGTGAAGGCGATCTTGTCCACCTGGGGGTGGGACACCAGGTACTCGCTGGTCTCCCGGTCGGCGGGCAGGACGCTGACCACGCCCTCGGGCAGCCCCACCTGCTCCAGCAGCTCGGCGAGGAAGCCCATGCTGAGCGAATTCTCCGGGGAGACCTTCAGCATCACCGAGTTGCCCGCGAGCAGGGCCGGCAGGATCTTCGAAGTCGCCGAGGAGAAGGGCGAGTTCCACGGGATCACCGCGGCCACCACGCCGATCGCCTCGCGGCGCACCACGCTGCGCACCGGCGAGGCCGGGTCGGACGGGACGAGCGTCCGCTCCCAGCCGAACTCCTCGGCGGCCTTCAGGTAGGCGTTGGCCTGGCGGGTCAGGCCGGGCTGGCCGGCCCGGGTGAACCAGCCGGCCGAGCCGTTCTCGGTGGAGATCAGTTCGGCGATCCGCTCCGCGTTCTCCTCGCGCAGCGCGTTGAAGCGGCGCAGCACGGCCACCCGATCCAGCGGCGGGGTCTCCCGCCAGGTGCCCCGGTCGAACGAGGCCCGGGCGGCGGCCACCGCGCGGTCCACGTCCGCCGGACGGGCCTGGGCGGCCCGGCCGAGCAGCGTCCCGTCGTGCGGGGAGCGGATGTCGAGCAGGTCGGCCCTGCTCGGAGTGGTCCAGGTGCCCGCGATGAACAGCCGGTCGTAGACGATCACGTGCTTCTCCTTCGGATCCTTCTTTCCCGAACGAGTGTGACGCCCACTCAGCTAACCTGTCAAGCAGGTTATTTAGAAAGGCATACGGGCTTGGCCACCGGGCGCGAACCCGCGACAACACCCGATAGATCGAGCACAGTTGCGCGCTCACGCCTTGACAGGCTCGAAAGCCCCACTCGATACTCGTCACCAGTCAAACAGGTGACGCCGACAACGGCTCACCGGACGATCACTCATGAGGGGACAGCACCATGGCAGTCAGCTACACCGGAACGGTCGTCGTGACGGGCGAGGGCCGCAACGGCGGGCGGGTCGCCTCCAGCGACGGCAACCTCACCACCTCGCTGGCCGTCCCGAAGGAGCTGGGCGGGGCCGGCGGCGCCACCAACCCGGAGCAGCTGTTCGCCGCCGGATGGGGGGCCTGCTTCCTGGGCGCCGTCCGCCGCGCCGCCGCCGACCGCAAGGTGCGGCTCACCAGCACCTCCGTCGCGGTCGAGACGACCCTCACCCACGGCGACGACGGGGAGTTCGGCCTCAGCGCCGTCCTCAACCTCGAACTCGGCGGCGTGGACCAGGAGACGGCCGCCGAACTCGGCCGGGCCGCGCACCGGATCTGCCCGTACTCCAAGGCGACCCGGGGCAACATCCCGGTGACCGTCAACGCCACCGCGGTGACCGGCTGACACCAACGCCCGCCCCGGCTGCCGCCGTTGCCGTCGCCGGAAACGCCGAATCCCCCGCCCCGGGGCGGGGGTGCACGGCCGGCGCGCCGGTTCTCAGTCCTCGGCGGCGCCGTGCTGGCGTGCCCGGTAACTGGCGGCCTTCACCCGGTTTCCGCAGGTCCGCATGGCGCACCACTCGCGCCGGTGGCCGCGCGAGCGGTCCAGGTAGACCTGGGTGCACTCCGGCCGGGCGCACTCGCGCAGCAGGTCCGCTTCGTCGCCGCCGAGGATCTCGACGGCCTCCCGGGCCAGGGCCGCGAGGCCCTGGGAGACGGAGCCGGTCCTGGTCGCACCGGTGGCCTGCAGGCGCAGCGTCACCGGAAGTCCGGCCGCGTGCCGGTTCAACTCGGCGATCGCCCGGGCCGGCATCGGCTGCCCGTCCAGCCGGGCGGCGACCAGCGCGTAGATCGCCTCGCGCAGGTCCACCGCGATGTCGAGGTCGGTCTCATCGGCTTCGGGGCCGCCGTCGAGCATCCCGGACTCCACGAACCAGGCGTCCAGCTGCTCGGGGGAGGACAGCTTCTCCGTCGGAGCGGCGTTGCGGCGGGCGCGCAGCGTGCCGACGAAGTCGAGGGGGAGGGTCCCGCAGGGGAAGGCGTGCATCACGTCACCATACTGACCAGTCACCCTGCCAAGTGCAATGCCCGGCTCCCCGGAGTCTTTTTCGCCGTCGGCGCACCGTGTCGCCGCCACCATCACTGCCCAGACCAGTAACGTCCAGCCCGGCTCGGCTCCCCGAACCGGTCCCCCCACCTCCGGAAGGAAACTCATGATCGACAGGCGTAGCTTCCACAAGACCCTGGGGCTCGGCGCCGGGGCGGCCGCCCTCTCGCTGACCGGCCTGCCGGGCGTCGCCGGCGCCGCGCCCGTCCCGGCCCGCTCCGGCCCGGCGCCGGTCGTGCCCGCCGTCACCCCCGGCGCCCACACCTCGTTCCCGGTGCTCAAGCAGGTCACCGCCGGACTGCTCGACGTCGGCTACGCGGAACTCGGCCCCGCCGACGGGCCGGTGGTGCTCTGCCTGCACGGCTGGCCGTACGACATCCACAGCTTCGTGGACGTCGCCCCGCTGCTCGCCGACCTCGGCTACCGGGTGATCGTCCCCTACCTGCGCGGCCACGGCAGCACCCGCTTCCTGTCGTCGCGGACCGTCCGCAACGGGCAGCAGTCGGCCATCGCCCGGGACATCATCGCGCTGCTGGACGCCCTGCGGATCGAGCGCGCCGTGGTCGCCGGCTTCGACTGGGGCGCGCGGACCGGTGACATCCTGGCCGCCCTGTGGCCCGAGCGGGTCAAGGCCCTGGTGTCGGCGACCGGCTACCTGATCACCAACCGCGACGCCCAGCGGAACCCGATCGCGCCGGTCACCGAGCGCGCCTTCTGGTACCAGTTCTACTTCGCCACCGACCGCGGCGAACGGGCCATGCACGACCCGAAACTGCGGCACGACCTCGCCCGGGTCGTCTGGCAGACCGCCTCCCCCACCTGGAACTTCGACGACGCCACCTTCGAACGCAGCGCGGCGGCCTTCGAGAACCCCGACTACGCCGCGATCGTGATCCACAACTACCGCTGGCGGCTGGGCCTCGCCGACGGCGAGCGCCGCTACGACCACGACGAACACCTGCTGGCCCGCAAGCCCACCATCGGCGTGCCGACCATCACCCTCGACCCGGCGCTGGACCCGTTCACCCCGGCGCCCGGCGACGGCTCCTCCTACCGGGCCATGTTCACCGGCCGGTACGAGCACCGGGCGCTGCCGGGCGTCGGCCACAACCTGCCGCAGGAGGCCCCAACGGCCTTCGCCCAGGCCGTCGTCGACGCCGACCGGCTCTGACCACGGCGGGCCGACGGCGCCCGCCGGCGGCCCGTACGCCTCGCGCCGGAAAAAGGACGGCGCGAGGCGAAACGGACTGCTACGCTGGCGAACGACCTACCCCCTTCCGAGGAGTGCAGCAGACATGGCGGGTGACGACGACATCTCCGGGTGAGTCCCGGGCTTGACGGCCGTTGCGGGCGCGGGGCGCCCAGTGCAGCGGTCGGATTCGTCGCACCCAGTCCCCCTGTCTCATCCGGGCCGGACTCGTCTCCGCCCGTTCACTTCCAGGTAGTTCACCCATGTCTTCTGCGTCTTCCGCATCCATCGTCGCCTCCCAGCTGTCCTTCTCCTGGCCCGACGACACCCCCGTCTTCCAGGACCTCTCCTTCGCCGTCGGCACCGGCCGCACCGGTCTGGTCGCCCCCAACGGCTCCGGCAAGAGCACGCTGCTCAAGCTGATCGCCGGTCAACTGAGCCCGAACGCCGGATCGGTGACGGTCAGCGGCACCACCGCCTACCTCGCCCAGGACCTCCCGCTCACGGCGGGCCTCAGTGTCGCCGAGGTGCTCGGCGTGGCCGAGGTGATCCGCGCCATCGACGCCGTGGAGTCCGGGGACGTCGCCGAGGAGCACTTCACCACCATCGGCGACGACTGGGACATCGAGGAGCGCAGCCTCACCCAGCTCGACCGCCTCGGCCTCGGCGGGCTGGGGCTCGACCGCGGGCTGGGCACCCTCAGCGGCGGCCAGATCGTCCAACTGGGCCTCGCCGCCCAGCTGCTCAAGCGGCCCGACGTGCTGCTGCTCGACGAACCCACCAACAACCTCGACCTCGGCGCCCGCCACCGGCTCCACGACGCCCTGGCGGACTTCAACGGCTGCCTGCTGCTGGTCAGCCACGACCGCGCCCTGCTCGACCGGATGGACCGCATCGCCGAACTCGACTCACACGAACTGCGTCTCTACGGCGGCGACTTCACCGCCTACGAGCAGGCCGTGCAGGCCGAGCGGGAGGTCGCGGAGAAGAACGTCCGCAACGCCGAGCAGGACCTCAAGCGGGAGAAGCGGGAGATGCAGCAGGCCCGCGAGCGCGCCGAGCGCCGGGCCGGCAACGCCGCCCGCAACCTCAAGAGCGCCGGGCTGCCCCGGATCTTCGCCGGGAACATGAAGCGCGGCGCCCAGGAGTCCGCCGGCCGCTCCGGCCAGGTGCACGCCGCCCGGGTCGACGAGGCCAAGACCCGGCTCGACGAGGCCGGGCGCGCGGTGCGCGACGAACAGCGCCTCACCCTGGACCTCTCCGAGACCAGGGTGCCCAGCGGGCGCGACCTCTTCATCGGCGAACAGCTCCAGGTGGTGCGCGACGGCCACCCGCTGTTCGCCGAGGGCGGCGTCGACCTCACCATCCGGGGCCCCGAACGCATCGCCCTGCACGGCGGCAACGGGGCCGGGAAGACGACCCTGCTGCGCCTGCTGGTCGGAGACCTCACCCCGGACGACGGACAGGTCAAGCGCGCCGACGGCCGGGTCGCCTACCTCTCCCAGCGGCTGGACCTGCTGGACCAGGACCGCACCGTGGCGGAGAACTTCGCCGCGGCCGCCCCGGAACGCCCGGAGGCCGAGCGGATGAACCTGCTCGCCCGCTTCCTGTTCCGCGGCGCCCGCGCCCACCTGCCCGTCCGGGCGCTCTCCGGCGGCGAACGGCTGCGCGCCACCCTGGCCTGCGTGCTGTGCGCCGAGCCCGCGCCCCAACTGCTCCTCCTGGACGAGCCGACGAACAACCTCGACCTGGTCAGCGTCGGGCAGCTCGAAGGCGCCCTGAACTCCTACCAGGGCGCGTTCCTCGTGGTCAGCCACGACGAACGCTTCCTGTCCGGCATCGGCGTCGACCGCTGGCTGCACCTGGCCGACGGCAGGCTGCTGGAGACCGGGGCCCCGACCTCCTGAGCCGAGCGGCGCTCACCCGCCCCCCGGGACGGCGCCGGACCGCGCCGTTCAGCGGCGTGGCAGCCGGGGGGCGGGGGCGCCGGCGGAGCGGAGCCTGGCCTCGGTGAGGGCGGTCAACCGAGCCGCGGCCGGGGCCTGGTCCTCGCGGTGGTGGTCGATCAGCCGGTACTGGGTGGCGGCCCGGCTCCAGGCCCGCATACTGTCGGCGTCCCCCAGGAGCGCCGGATTGGCGAGCAGCCGGTCGGCCATGGCGGCGGCGAGTTCCTCGATCCTCGGATCGTCCGGCTCCCAGCTCCCGGCCTCCCAGGCGCGCATCGACAGCTCGACGAACTCCTGGTCGGCCAACCGGTGTTCGAGCTGAGCCAGGAAGCCGTCGAAGCCGGCCGGCACCAGCACCCGGGCCAGGACCAGCGCCTCGCGCTGCGCGGCCACGTACGCGGGGGCGAAGCCCAGTTCGGCCATCCGCTCCAGGACGGCGCAGGCACGGTCGGGCAGCAGGGCCCGGTCGCCCTCGGCGAGCCGGTGCAGGGTGTCGAGGCGGGCCGACAGCTCGGCGATCCGCTCGGCCAGCCGCCGTTCGACGTCGGCCAGGGCGGCGGCGAACGGCTCGGCCTCGGCGTCCAGCAGCGGCCCGACCTCGGCCAGCGGGACCCCGGCGGCCGCCAGGGTCCGGACCTGCACCAGCCGCAGCAGGTCGTCCGAGCCGTACCGCCGGTAGCCGGAGGCGTCGCGTCGTGGTTCGGCGAGCAGCCCGTGCTCGTGGTAGTGCCGCACCGTCTTCACCGAGACGCCGACGAAGGCCGCCGCCTGACCGATCGTGACTCCGTTCATCATCCGATCAGCTTCTCGTGTGATCGGGTCGGACCGCTACCCACCCCCCTACCCACCCCCGGCCGGGAGTCCGCCGGCCAGCTCGCCGGTCAGATGGAGAACACCGCGGCGACCAGGCGCTGCTGGGCCTCCTGGAAGGCGGGTGCGAGGGACATCTCCGGGTCGTCCACGTGGTTCATGGCGGCCGTCAGGATCCGGCTGCCGTCGGCCGAGCCGTACATCAGCGCCGCCGAGCCGATGGTGGCGCCGTTGTGGTGGTAGACGGTGCCGCCGGCCGGGCCGAGGTCCTGGGCGAACAGCCCGAGGCCGTAGCCGACCCGCTCCTCCGGCCGACGCATCTCGGCCAGCAGCTCGGCGGGCAGCAGCCGGCCGGCCATCAGCGCGGAGAAGTAGCGGTGCAGGTCCCGGGTGGTCGAGATGAGGTCGCCGCCGGCCGCGACCCAGGACGGGTCGTGCCGGGTGACGTCGACGATCCGCTCCCGCTCGCCGTCCTGGTAGCGGTAGTAGCCGTGGTGGTGGGGTTCGGGGACCTCCGGGGAGAAGCCCGGCGCCACCGTGCCGGTCATCCCCAGCGGTGCCAGGACCAGCCGCCGCAGCTCCTCGGCGAAGGAGCGGCCGGTGACCCGCTCGATCACCAGCCGGGCCAGCACGTAGTTGGTGTTGGAGTAGCTCCAGCCCTCACCCGGCGCGAACCGCAGCGGCTTGGACAGCGACAGCCGCACCAGCTCCTCGGGCGGGTAGCTGTGGAAGCGGTCGTCCACCCAGGCCTTGCCCTGCCACGGGATGCCGGGGACGACCGTCCCGTCGTCCAGGAGTTCACCGGTGTGGCTGAAGATCCCGCTGGTGTGCTGGAGCAGCATCCGCACCGTGATCCGCCGGTCCAGGCCGAACTCGGGCAGGTGGTCGGCGACCGGGGCGTCCAGGGCGGTCCTGCCCTCGGCCACCAGCAGCAGCACCGTGCTCGCGATCAGGCTCTTGGTGCTGCTGCCGATCCGGAAGTGCCCGTCGGTCAGCGGCTCGGCGGCGGAGCCCAGTTCGCGGGCACCGGCGCTGCCGGCCCACTCGCCCCGTTCGTCGCTCACCCGCAGCTGCACCCCGAGGAAGCCGGCCTCGACGAGCTCCTCGATCGTCCGTCGCAGCTCCGGCCGGTCCTGCGCCTGGCCCGAACGCTCCGTGTGGGTGGTGGTGGTCATGATGCTCCTCGGTGATCCGTCGTCCCCGGACCGCTGTCCGGCTGCTGCGACGAATCTCCACCCTTCCCCTGGGGCGGGCTCAAGCGTGATCCACCTCACAGGGGCGGGCGCCGCCCCCGCGAACCGCGGCGACGGCGCCGGCCGGCACCGGACGGATCAGCCGGTGACCTCGATCGTCACGTCGTAACTGCGCTGGTCCGGCGAGCAGTTGAGGGCCTCGCCGCAGGCCGTCCGGGAGGCGGTCAGGTGCGCCGTGCCGGCCGCGCGGGCGGCGAAGGAGGTGGTGACGGTGCCGCAGCCGCCGCCCGGACGGCAGGAGGGGGACGGCGCGGTGGTCGGGGCGCCCGCCGGGGAGACCACGCCG
Source organism: Kitasatospora sp. NPDC127060 (assembly GCF_042724935.1). Lineage (NCBI taxonomy): Bacteria > Bacillati > Actinomycetota > Actinomycetes > Kitasatosporales > Streptomycetaceae > Kitasatospora > Kitasatospora sp. NPDC127060. The sequence goes on along the minus strand of NZ_JBHXEG010000001.1, from coordinate 61,259 downwards.
GGGGCGGAGCTGGCGGCGGCGGACCAGTACGTGCCCTGCAGGACGACCGAGACGGTCGCACCGACGGCGACCTTCACGGTGGTGTGGTTGGCGTGCTCGTCGGCGGTCACGGCGGCCGGCGTGGTGGTCAAGGCCGTGGTGGTGGGCGCCGGGCCGGAGGCGACCGTGGAGGCACTGGTGGAGCCACAGCCGGCCAGGGCCAGCAGGGCGGCGGCGCAGGTCAGGGCGAGGGCGGCGGTTCTTCTCGGAGTCACGGTCGTTCCTTCGTGCCGGGATGGGAAAGCGGTACCGGTTCGACGCACCGGGCGCCGGATCGGATCCCCCCGAATCCGGAGAAAAACACACCGGGGCGGGCGCGAGGCCCACCCCGGTGCGTTTCGGCGAGGCGATCGTCAGGAGACGGTCACGTCGTCGTAGTAGGTGTAGGTCGGGTCACCCGCGTAGTTGTCGTCGTGGTTGCTCAGGGTGAGCGTGTACGAGTGGCCCGGGGTGACGGACGCGGTCTGGTTGGTCCAGTTCGCGGTGGCGGCGCAGGTCTTGGCGAGGACCGTGGTGGTCGTGCCGGTGGTGTTGTCCTTCAGCGTGGCGGTCGCCCAGTCGTAGGTCACGGTGTCCGGGCAGGTGCTGCTGTACCAGAAGGACAGCTTGCTGGAGCCGGACGGCGCGGTGAAGGTCTGGCCGATCGAGGAGTCGCCGGTCGGGTTGGTGGAACCGACCATGGCGCCGTAGCTGCCGCTGTGGGCGGCCGAGGAGGTGGCGGAGGTGGAGCCGGCCGTGGTCCAGCTGCTCAGGTTGCCGGCCTCGAAGCCGCCGTTGACGACGGCGTTGCCGCCGCCCGAACCACCGGACTCGGTCCAGCTGAAGGTGGTGCTGCCCGCGGCGCCCGTGGTGTCGGTCGCGGTGACCGTCACGTTGGCGGTGCCGGCGGCGGTCGGGGTGCCGGAGATCAGGCCGGTCGAAGAGTTGATCGACAGGCCGGCGGGCAGGCCGGTGGCCGAGTAGGTCAGGGTCTGGCCGGAGGCCGAGTCGCTCGCGCTGATCTGCAGGCTGGCCGCGGTGCCGACGGTGCCGGACTGGCTGCCCGGGTTGGTGACGGTGACCGTGTTGGTGTTGCCGTGGTTCAGGATGGCGTGCGAGATCGCGCAGGAGTTGGTGTCGTTCGACCAGCTGGCCTGCTCGGCGAAGGTGCCGAAGGAGCCGAACGAGACGTTGGCGGCGCCGCCGGCCGAGCCGGGCTTGATCCAGGCGCACTCGTCGGAGTTCTCCTGGCCGTTGTACGAGCTGCCGGAGACGTGGTTGGTCCAGCCGCCGGCCGGGTTCTGGTCCGACATCATCTCGTGCCACTCGTGGCCGAGGGTCATCGTGAAGCCGTCCAGCGTGCCGGGCGAGTTGACGAAGCCGACACCGCAGCTGGCACCCTGGTCGATGTTGTACGGCTGGTTGGAGAAGGCGATGTCGCCGTAGGGCGAGTTGGCCGCGCCGCCGTTGAGGGTGGTGTCACCGTTCCAGTCGTGCCAGGCGCAGTACCCGGTGGTGGGGTTCTGGTAGTCGTCCGGGTTGGTGCCGTGCGGCGACAGGATGATGTAGTACGCGTCGCGGTTGGAGGCGGCCGTGGTGTTGCCGAAGTGGCCGGCGGCCGCGACGGCCTCCTGGGCCAGCTGGTTGCCGGTGGCCTGGGCGGGCGAGGCCGCCGCGTTGTCGTACCAGACGCCGGAGAGCACGCCGCCGCTCTGGTACGGGATGAAGTTGGCGTTGGCCGGGCAGCTGACCGCGCCGGCGGCGACGTTGGGGCCGTCGCACCACTGAGTCAGCTCGGCCGACCAGGTCTCGCCGTTGGTGCCGATGCCCTTGAACATCTGCTGGGTGGCACCGGCCGCGCCGGCCGAGTCGCCGGAGAACTTGGCGTTGCCGTTGGCGTCGGTGGTCTGGGTGCCCCACTGGGTGCCGTAGAACACCAGGTAGACCTTGGAGTGGCCGCTCTGCACGCCGATGCCGTCGACGCCGCCGCCGTAGGACAGCGTCTGCTGGCCGGTGGCCGCCGCCTGGTTGTGCTGGGCGAGCCACTCCTTGTACTTCTTCTGCTGCTCCTTGCCCAGCACCGCGCCGTGGCGGTACGGGTGGCCGTTCTGCGGGCTCCACGGGTTGAACTCGTTGTTGACGCTGCCCGAGGAGCTGGATATGGACTGCGCGGAGGCCGGCGCGGCCGCACCGGCGAGGCCGGCCGCGGCGAGCGCGAGGGACGCCACGCCGGTGAGCGCCGCGTACTTCGCGCGCCGCATTCTGTGGGAGTGACCCATGGGGTGAGGGTGCCTCTCTCGATACCGATCGCCCGTACGGCTGGGGGGCCACGAACGATCCCTTTGTGGGGAAGGACCAGACAGCGCATTCCACCGAACGCCGATTCCGTTCTTTGCTTCCGGAGAGCCGGAATTGACGGTCTCTCGGTGGGGTGCCTGCTTGGGGATGAAGGAAAGCAGGTTTGATGAACGCAGGTCAACGGCCTGGGGTAAGGAAAGATTAAGAACGGCGTTCGGGCAGCTGAAGACCCTGATCGACGCCCTCCCCAAAACCCTCGGCATTCACTGAATGCGGCTCAGAAGACTGTTTCCGCATTCAGTGAAACATCACCAATTCAACATTCCATTACGGCCTTCCCGGGCCGTCGCCACAGTCGGCCCCCGGCGCTGTCCGAGGACGGGACCGGCCGGTACCACGTCACGGCGAATCCCGCGACATCACCCGTCGATCGGCCTCCCGGCCCCGGTCGTTCTCCTACGATCGGGGCCACAACGGACGCCAGGGACGGGGTTGGTTCGCCATGACCGATCAGAGCAGCGGGATCGACGAGTCGAAGCCGAGCATCGCCCGGGTCTACGACTATCTCCTCGGCGGCACGGACAACTTCGCCGTCGACCGGGCGATCGGCGACTACTTCCTCCGCGATCTCCCCGGCTCGGTGGAGATCGCCTTCGCCAACCGCCGGGCCCTGGTCCGCGCCGTCGGTGCGATGGCCGACGCCGGTGTCCGCCAGTTCATCGACATGGGCAGCGGGCTGCCGACCGCCGACAACGTGCACCAGGCCGCCCAGCGGCACGACCCCGCCGCCCGGGTCGCCTACGTCGACCAGGACCCGACCGTACTCGCCCACGGCCGGGCCCTGTTGGCCGCCGACGACCGCACCGCCCTGGTCCAGGCGGACCTGCGCGAACCGGAGTCGGTCCGCGACCACCCCGAGGTGCGGCGCCTGATCGACTTCGAGCAGCCGGTGGGCGTCGTCTTCAGCGCCGTCCTGCACCACCTCAACGACTCCGAGCGGCCCGCCGAGCTGGTGCGCTGGTGGGCGGAGCGGGTGCCCCCCGACAGCCTGGTCTACGTCTCCCACTTCCGCTCCGGCGCGAACGAGGAGACCAGGCTCTCGGAACGGAAGCTCCAGGACAGCTTCGGCCGCGGCCGCTGGCGCACCGACGAGGAGATCCTCGGCCTGTTCGGCGATCTCGACCTGCTCCAACCAGGCCTGGTCCCCTGCCGGTTGTGGCGTCCGGAACCTGTTGATGGCGACGTACCCGCCGATGAGAGCGACTTGACGGCGTGGGATCAGCTGATCTGCTGCGGACTGGCCCGTCGGCCCTGACGCCGCTCCGGGCCCGCCGCCTCGACGGACGGTCGATCCGTCCGGTGGGAGGCGGGCGCCGGACGGCCCGCGCCCCGGGCTCGTAGCGAGGCACCGGGGCGCGGGCGATCGGCGGATGATCGGCGGGCGAGCGGCGGATGATCAGCGGGCGGTCAACGGCCTTGCAGGGACTTGACGTTGTCGCCGAAGGTCCAGCCCTTGGAGCCGTCCCAGTTGAGCGACCAGGTCATCAGGCCCTTCAGCCCGCCGCCGAAGGCGTTCCAGGCCTGGCCGACGGAGCCCGGGTCCAGGTAGCCGCCGCCCGCACCGGGCTGGGCCGGCAGACCGGGCACCTGCTTGTCGTAGGGGACCTTGACGGTGGTGCCCTGGATGGTCAGGCCGTTGTTCAGGCAGGTGGTCTGGACGGTGAAGCCCTGCACGGTGCCGGCCTGGTAGGAGTCGCCGGAGCACCCGTACATGCTGCCGTTGTAGTACTGCATGTTCAGCCACCACAGCTGCCCGTTGTCGGCGTACTTCTTGATGATCGGCAGGTAGGCGCCCCAGATGGAGCCGTAGGTGACGCTGCCGCCGGTGACGTACGCGGTCTCGGGGGCCATGGTCAGGCCGAAGCCCGCGGGCATCTGGGCGAGCACGCCGTCGATGATGCGCATCAGGTTGGCCTGGGAGGGGGACGGCGTCCTGATGTCGCCGCCGCCGGAGAGTCCGGTCTCGATGTCGATGTCGATCCCGTCGAAGTTGTACTTCTTGAGGATCGGGACGACGGTCGCCACGAAGCGGTCGGCGACGGTGCTGGAGCTGAGGTCGATGCCGGCCGCGGCGCCGCCGATCGACATCAGGATCGTCGCGCCGGCGGCCTTGGCCTGGCACATCTCGGCGGGGGTGGCGACCTTGACGTTGGTGTCCATGCCGTCCTGCCACAGGACGGTGCCGTCGGAGAGGATCACCGGGAAGGCCGCGTTGATGACGTTGTAGCCGTGGGCGGGGATCCGGCTGTCCGTGATGGGCACCCAGCCCAGGCCGGGGTGCACGCCGTTCGAGGCGCCGTCCCAGTTCTCCCAGTAGCCCTGGAGGACCTTGCCGGACGGCCGGGGCTTGGTGGGGCAGGTGTCACCGGACGGCGGGGTGGTGGGCGGAGTCGTCGGCGGGGTCGTGGGAGGCGTGGTGGGCGGCGGGGTCGTGGGCGGGGTGGTCGGCGGGGTGCTGGTCAGCGTGGGGCTGCTGCCGCCGGGGCCGGTGAGCGAGACGTCGTCCGCGTAGTACGCGGGCTGCCCGTACCAGCCGTGCAGGTAGACCGTCACCGAGGTGGTGCCGGGCCCGGTGGTGAAGCCCACGGTGAGCCGGCCGAACGAGGCGTTGCCGGGCGCCCAGGTGGACGGGTCGCTGCCGCCGCCGGTGCCGGTGGCGCCCAGGTAGACGTAGCTGCCCTGGACGTAGGCGCTCAGTGTGTACTGGGAGTTGGGCTGCACGCTGACCGTCTGGCTGCACTGGGCGGTGTCCTGGCCGGTCGGGGTGGCCTGGAGCGCGGCGGCGCCGGAGTGCACCGGGCTGCCGACGACGGCGGCGGTGCCGGAGCAGGTCCAGCCGGCGAGCCCGCTCTCGAAGCCGGGGTTGGCCACCAGGTCGGGGGTGGCGGCGCCGGCTGTGACCGAGCCGGTCACGGCGAGGCCGGCGCCGATCAGGGCGACGGTGCTCAGCCCGGCGAGGGAGCGGACCAGGACGGTCGACCCGGGCCGGGCGCGATGGGCCGGCCGCGCCTGCGACGCGCGTTCCAGGCCCACCCGGCGCGGTTCGCCGCCGGGGCGGCCGGGTTCCGGGTTCGGGTGGATGCCGCCCGGCGGGCGTGGGGTTCGCGACCTCCGACGGAACATGCTGTGCTCCCTTCCCGCCGGGCGCCAGGGATTTGACCGACGCGTGGGGGCGTGCCGCCCGGCCGTGGGTGAGGTGGGGACATGTGGGGCTGTGCCGGACGGGATCGTAGGAGGGCGGGCCGGGTCGGTCAATAGGTCTGGACCATTTAAGGTCTGGACCACTTGCGAAGAACGTCCCCGGGCGCCACCGACGCCGCGGTGCGGCTCACGCCCGGTGCGGCCCGGCCGGTGTTCCGGCACCGGCCGCCGCCCACTGCAGCAGGAAGCGCAGGCCCTCGCCGGTGGGCGAGTCTGGATCGGCGGTGTAGGCGACGAGTTGCTGGTCGGGCTGGGTGTCGACGGTGAACTGCTGGACGTCGAGGGTGAGGGCGCCGGCCAGCGGGTGGCGGTAGGTCTTGGTGAGCCGGTGCGGCCCGCGGACCCGGTGGTCGGCCCACCAGGTACGGAAGTCGGCGTCCCGCGCGGTCAGTTCGGCGATCATCGCGGCGAGTTCGCCGTCCTCGGGGTGGCGCCCGGCCTCCATCCGCAGCACCGCGACGCAGTCCTGGGCGGCGAGTCGCCAGTCGGCGTACAGCGCGCGGTAGGCCTCGTCGAGGAAGGTGAGGCGGATCAGGTTCCGCTCGTGGGCGGCGAGGGCGCCGAAGTCGGTGAGCAGGGCGGCGGCGCCGCGGTTCCACGCCAGCACGTCCATCCGCCGGTTGAGGACCATCGCGGGGACGTCGTGCATGGTCGCGAGCAGCCGCCGCAGCTGCGGGTCGACCTCCGGCCGCCCGGGCCGGACGGCGGTCGGGTCCGGGGTGGTGTCGGCGAGGGCGAAGAGGTGGGCGCGCTCGTCCGGGGCCAGCCGCAGCGCGTCGGCGAGCGCGCCGAGGACGGGCCGGGAGACCCGGCGGGTGCGGCCCTGTTCGAGCCGGACCACGTAGTCGACGCTGACGTGGGCGAGTTGGGCCAGTTCCTCGCGGCGCAGCCCGGACACCCGACGCAGCCGGCCGTCGTCCGGGAGGCCCGCCCGGCCGGGGTCGAGGGCGGCGCGGCGGGCGCGCAGGAAGGCACCCAGCTCGGTGCTGCCGTCGGTGGCCCGGGTGTTCTGGGATCGCATGCCCCCAGTCTCCCCCGGCGGGCGGGTGCCGTGCCTGGTACTGGCGTGCATAGGCAGCACCGTCCCTGGTCCGGCACCACCCGCCGGGGCGACGGTGGTGGGGCGGCCGAGCCCGGTGCCGCCGGTCCGCCACCGCCGCTGTCACCGTCACAGTCACCGTGCGGGCCGCCCCCTCGTCGCCCCGGAGCGTGCGATGCGTACCGAAGTCACCTTCCCCAGCGCCGGCCTGACCCTCGCCGGTCACCTGTACACCCCGGACGCCGGGCCCGCCGGCCCGCGCCCGGCGATCGTCGTCGGGCACCCCGGCACCGGCGTGAAGGAGCAGGCCGCCGGGCTGTACGCCCGCCGGCTGGCCGCGCGGGGCTTCACGGCCCTCGCCTTCGACGCCGCATTCCAGGGCGAGAGCGAGGGCCTGCCCCGGGGCCTGGAGGATCCGGCGCACCGGGTCGAGGACCTGAAGGCGGCGGTCTCCTTCCTCACCACCCGCCCCGAGGTCGACCCCGAGCGGATCGGCGCCCTCGGCATCTGCGCCTCCGGCGGCTACGCGCTGGCCGCCGCCCCGACCGACCGGCGGATCAAGGCGGTGGCCACCGTCAGCGCCGTGGACATCGCCCGTCAGTTCCGGCACGGCGCGGACGGCGGCCAACCGCCCGCCGTCCTGGAGGAGTTGCTGGCCGCGGCGGCCGCGGCCCGTACCGAGGAGGCCCGCAGCGGAGTCGCCGCGACGTTCCCGGTCTTCCCGGCGAGCGAGGAGGAGGCCCGGCTGGGCGGTCCGCACGTGCACGCGGGCTGGGAGTACTACCGCACCTCCCGCGGTGAACACCCGCGCTCCGCGAAGGAGTTCACCTGGTCCAGCGTCGACCGGATCGCCGGCTTCGACGCCTTCGCCGCGCTGCGGCTGCTGGCACCGCGCCCGCTGCTGATGGTGGTCGGCCGCGAGGCGGTGACCGGGTGGATGAGCGTGGCGGCCCTCCGGGAGGCGTCCGGCCCCGCGCGGCTGCACTGGATCGACGGCGCGACCCACACCGACCTCTACGACCGGGACGAGTACGTCACCCCGGCCGTGACGGCCGTCGCCGACTTCTTCGGCACCCAGCTGGCCGTGGCCGGCTGAGCGGCCGCCGGGCGGGGCGGGGACCGGCTCAGGCCTCGATGTTCTCCAGGTCCGCGAGCAGGCCCGGGTGCGTCGGTTGCCAGCCGAGCACGGCGCGGGTGCGGGCGGCGGAGGCGGGCTGGTCGGCGGCGAAGATCGGTCCGAGAGGGCCGTACTCCTCCTGCGGCACCGACGTGACGGGCAGGCCGAGCCGCCGGCCGATCACCCCGGCGATGTCGCGCACCGCGTCGCCCTCGTCGGCGACGGCGTGCCAGGCGCTTCCGGCCGGCGCCTTCTCCAGGGCGAGCCGGAACAGCACGGCCGCGTCCCGCGCGTGGACGGCCGGCCAGCGCTGCGCGCCGTCCCCCGGGTAGCCGGCGACGCCGGTGCGGCGGGCGATGTCGGTGAGCAGTCCGGCGAACCCGCCCCGGCCCTCGTCGTGGACGGTGCGCGGCAGCCTGACCGCCGAGCTGCGGACGCCCCGGGGGGCGAGTTCCAGCACCCGGGTCACCGAGCGGCTGCGTCCGCCGACCGGCCCGTCCAGCGGCAGCGGGTCGTCCTCGGTGGCGGCGCGCCCCGCCACGTGGGGCGTGCCGGACGCGGTGACGAGCGGCTTGCCCGTGCCGGCCAGGGCGTCCCCCAGGGCGGCGAGCGCGGCACCCTCCTCCGCGATGCCGCGGGCGAGGGCCTCGGGCGAGCTGAAGTCGTTGCTGAAGGCGAGGTGGATGACCCCGTCCGCCTGCTCCGCTCCGGTGCGCAGCACCGCGAGGTCGGTGAGCCCGCCGCGCAGCACGGCGGCGCCGGCGGCCTCGGCCTGCGCCGCCGAGACCTCGGAGCGGGCGAGGGCGGTGGCCGAGTGGCCGGCGGAGAGCAGTTCTGCGACGACGGCCGAGCCGATCAGGCCGGTACCGCCGGTGATGAAGACGCGCATGACGACCTCCAGGGAGTGATGCGACAACCGTCCCATCACTGTACCCATGATGCGACCCTTGTCGCATCACCTAGGATGGTCACATGCCTAGATGGAAGCCGGACGCACGACAGCGCCTGGTCGCGGCCGCGCTCGGCCTCTTCGCCGAGCAGGGCTACGACGAGACGACGGTCGCCCAGATCGCCGAGCGCGCGGGGCTCACCCGGAGCACCTTCTTCCGCCACTTCGGGGACAAGCGCGAGGTCCTGACCGCGGGCCAGGAGACGCTGAGCCGACTGCTCACCGAGGGCATCGACACCGCGCCCCCGGACGCGACACCGCTGACCGCCGTCGCGGCCGGCCTGGAGCGCGCGGCGGGCGAGATGACCGCGTTCAACCGCTCGCTCGGCCCGCTGCTGTCCGCGGCGGTCGAGGCCAACGAGGAGCTGCGCAGCCGCGAGGCCCTGAAGCACGTCGGCATGGCCGCCGCGATGGCCGAAGCGCTCCGGCGCCGGGGCGTCCCGGACACCTCGGCCCAGGTGGCGGCCGAACTCGGCCTGCTCGCCTTCAAGCACGGCTACACCCGCTGGGCGGACCCGGCCCGCGACGAGGCCCCCGGCGAACTCGCCGACCTCACCCGGGCCGCGTTCGACGAACTCCGCGCGGCCGCCGCGGAGCTGCGCTAGCGGACTGGGCCCGGGTCGGTCGCCGAGGTCGTCGGCACGGTGGCCCCGCAGGGGGACGAGGGCGGTCCCGCCCGGACGGCCTCAGAGCAGCGCCGCTCCCGCCACCGCCGTCGCCCCGAGCACCACGGTCATCAGCACGTGCACCAGTAGGCCCCGGCCCTCCGAGCGCCGCTCGGCCGCCGGATCGAGGGTGAACTCGGCCGGATCGTCGGCCAGGTGATGGACCGTCAGTTCACGCCCGCGTGCGCCGGCCGGGTCGGCGAGGTGCGCGGTGCAGTGAGCCGTGACGGCCGTTCCCGCGCGGGTGGTGAAGGACACGACCGGGGTGATGGTGGTCGAGGTGTGGCCGTCGTCCTGGTCGACGCTGACGTCCTTCAGGACCGCGACCACCCACCCCGGCACGGCGTCCATCGCGGCCAGCCGGCCCAGCCGGGCGTCCCGGTCCCGGACGGCCCCGGGCAGGTGGACGATCCCGAGGAGGGCCCACGGGCCGCCGAAGCCGATCAGCGTCCACGGCCAGCCCCAGCGGAGCGCGGCGATGACCACCAGCCCGGCGTAGACCAGGAACAGCGCGAAGGCCGGCCACCCGAGCCCGCGACCGGCTTCCTCGGGGCGGTTGGAGAGCCGGTAGGCGTGCGGTCGACCACGCGGGTGGCTGACCCCGATCTCCCGGCCCTCCCAGGCCGCGGTGATCATCTCGCCGCGGTCACCGTCGTTGGTCACGGTGACCTCCCGCCCGGTGGCCGGGTCGAGGTAGCCGACCACCACCGCTATCCCGCCCTTGCGGGAGCCGCCGTGCCGGGGCTCCCCCACCCGGACGATCCGGCCGGTGAGCCGGACCGTCCGCTGCGCCGCGGTCACCCCGGCCAGCGACCTGCCGAACCCGACCAGCGCCACCGCACCCCACAGCGCGCACCACAGTGCCAGGAACCCGTCCCACCCCATCGCCGTCCTCCTCCTGTTCCGGTCAGCCTCCGCTGCGCCGCAGCACGTCGCCCCGTCCGTCGGCCTCCAGCGTCCCGGTGCCCCCGGCGCCGGTCGCCACGATCCGCAGCACGAGCGGGCCGGTGACACCCTCGGCGGTCAACTGCCAGCGCCCCGGGGAGCCGGCACCCAGGCCGGCCCCGGCCTGCTCGACCAGGGCGGGGACGCGCTCGTAGGGCAGGGAACGCGGGTCGAACCCGGGGCCTGGCACCCCGGCGGGGCGGTAGACGACCGTCAGCTGCCGCTCCTGCACGACGACGGTGAGCGCCTGGCGCTGATCCGCGCCCTGGGTCAACGACTCTACGGCGCTGCGCAGTTCGCCTTGGTCGAGCATCGAACGGCCCTCGCCGAGGGTGACGGTGCCGGTCGCCGAGGTCACGGTGGTCACGGACGGGGCGGTGGCGGCGGCGGAGGTGACGGACGGCCCGGAGGCACGGCCGCCCGCCCGGGAGTCGAACAGGTCGGCGCGGAACGGCACCAGCACGGCGGCCGCGCCGAGCAGCAGTCCGAGCAGGGTGAGCAGTCCACCCGCACAGCCCTCCGGGCCCTCGTCCTTCAGCGCCGGGCCGGGCGCCGAGTCCAGCCGCACCCCGAGGGCCCGCTGCTCCCACTCCGGCGTCGGCCGCCGCACGATCCGCCCCTTCCACGGCCGGTCCGGCGGGTACTCCACCACCACGATCCCGCGCGGCCGGAAGTCCGACAGCTCGACCAGGTTGACGTCCTGCCGGATTTCGACCCGGAACGCGGGCGCGCCGTCCGGCGCGACGGTCAGCTCGAACCGCACCGGGACGTCGCTGCCCGCACCTCCGACCGCCTCCAGGCCCTCGATCAGCGCCAGCGCCGTCCGCGGCACGACGGCCGCCTCGCGGGCCCGGCCCGGCAGGGCGGCGAGGAGGAGGACCAGCCCGTAGGCAGCGGGCAGGGCCACCCCCAGGACGATCAACGAGGCCCGGCCGACGGCGCATCCGCCGATGAGGGCGGCCAGCGACGCCCCGATCACTCCACCGGTCAGGACGCCCAGGGCGAGGCCGGCGGGCGAGCGGTGCCCGGGCGGCGCGCCCGCGACTGTGGTCATGGGGCCGATTGTGCACGTCTGGGGCGACGGCCGACAGGCCTGTGGCACACACCTCCTCCGGCGTCACCGGCTTGACGGGTGACGCCGCGTCATGGAACTCTGGCGTCACCGGTCAGAACAGTTACTTCGCGATGAGGACACACCATGGCAGTCGTACGGTTCCAGCTCGTCTCCACCCTCGACCCGGCCGGCGTCCTGGCGGTGCTGACCGACTTCGGCCCCGCCCGCGCCGGAACCTGGCCGACCATCGACGCCGAGCACTTCGAGGTGCACGCCCTCGGCGACACCTGGGCCGAGGTCACCGAGGGGACCGCCACCGCCTGGGAGCGCGCCCGCTACGACTGGGAGCCCGGTGGCGACACCGTCACCGTCACCACCCTCGACTCCAAGCTCTTCGGCCCCGGCGGCGGTTGGGTCTTCCGGATGACCCCCGAGGGGGACGGCACCCGGGTCGACGTCCAGCTCACCCGGGAGCCCCGGCACCTCAAGGGCCGGATGCTCGCCGCCCTGCTCCCGGTCGCCGGGCCCGGCGCCCTGCGCAAGTCCTTCGCCGGGCCACTGAAGACCGGGTGATCCGCCATCCGGCCCGGATGCCGGCCCGGGCCGTGCTCGCGGACGCGTTCAGGCTGCAACGCACCCCCGGCCGGGCGCAGCCCTGACGACGGACCCGAAGCGGCCCGGCCGCCGGGCCTTCGGCGTCACGAGATCATGAACTCCTCCTTCGGCAGCGCCCGCCTCACGATCCGCACGTCGCCGATCCAGCCGTGGAAGATCTTGTCGAGCACGCCCGCGTACTCGTACCCGCCGAGCATCCACGGCTGCCCGAGGGTCGTCAGGCCGACCGCCGGGGTCGACGGGTTGCGGGCCACCTCGCAGCCGTCCACGTACATCCGGTTGAGCCGGCCGTCGTTGACGACGGCGACGTGCCACCAGTGGTCCAGCGGCAGCTGGTGACCCCAACAGGTCGAGGCGCCGGTCTGGTTGAGCGGGTAGACGCACCACTGCAGGGCGGGCGCCTCGGACACGCTGAGCGTGACGACCGGCTCCTGCGGGTCGGTCGAGTCGCCGCTCCTGCCCGCCTCGCCGCTCATGCCCCAGCGGCTCAGGAGCGCCGTCCACGCGTTCTTCCCCGGGTCCCAGTCCGCGGGCAACTTGAAGAAGGCCTCGATGGTGTAACCGTGCTCGAACGTCTCGCGATTGACGGGCGCGCCGGGCACCGTCTGGAGGAACGCGCCGACCGTCGGCTTGTTGCGGCTGTCGAACAGCAGGCTGCCGTGGCCGGGCTGGTCCGGGTGGTGGTCGGACGACCAGGCGAGCGCGGCGGTGGGCGCGCCCGGGGTGGCCAGGCGGATCAGGTCGTTGCCCTGGCCGCTGAGGTCCCGGACGGCCTGCTGGTCCGGGAGCGGCGTTCCGGCCTTGCCGCCGTCGTCGAAGCGCCAGTAGGCGACGGTGTCGCGGACGAGCAGGTCGCTCGCGGGGCGTGCCGGGCGCGGCGGGACGGGGGCGAAGCCCGCGAAGCGGCGCCCGAAGTCGATCGGGATCGAGAACCGGTCGACGTCGGAGGTCAGTTCGGCCTCCCCGGCGGCCAGGGCGTTGCGGTCCTCCGCGGCCGTCTCCAGGATCCAGGGCGAGAACGTCGATATGTCGATGGTGTTCCGGTCGAGGTCGAACCGGTACGTGCGGATCATCGCCGCGCCGCCGTAGTAGCGGTCCTGGTAGTTGGTGATGTGGACGTGGACGTCGTGGCCGGCCCGGTTCTTGAGGACGGTGCGGCCGGGCGGCCAGTAGTGCCCGTTGACGGTGAGGAACACCTGGTCGTTCCCGCTGACGAGCTCGTCCCAGAGGCGGTTTCCGTAGTCGGAGAGCGTCGCCTTGCCGCTGTCGTCGGCGTGGGCCATCTCGTGGGTCGTGAGGATGACCGGCAGCTCGGGGTGGGCGGCGATCATCCCGTTGGCCCAGGCGAAGCCCGCGTCCGAAAGGCGCCAGTCCAGGGAGAGGACCACCCACTCGCGGCCGGCCGCCTTGAAGACGTGGCAGGTGTTGTACCCGTCGGGGCTGGAGGCCCGGTATCCGGGCGTGCGGGCGGCCCTCGCCGGGGTGAACGTGTCCAGGTAGGGGGTCCTGCCGCGCTGGTCGTCGGTCGAGGAGCGGACGTCGTGGTTGCCCGCGAGCACGCCGTAGGCGACGCCGGCGTCGTCGAGCAGCGCGAAGGACTTCGTCACGGCGGCGTACTCGGCGGGCAGCCCGTGCTCGGTCACGTCGCCGAGGTGGGCGAGGAAGACGATGTTGTCGTCCCCGCCGCCCTCGCGGTTGACACCGCCGTCGAGGACGTAGCGGAAGGACGCCTCCAGCGGGGCGGAGTGGATCCGGTCCTCGTCGAACAGGTACTGCGTGTCCGGCATGACGACGAAGGTGAACTGCCGGCTGTCCGGGTCGGGCTCCCAGCGGTCGCGCCGGGTGGTGCGGGGCTCGGGTGCGTCCGCCGCCGCGGGCGCGGCACCACTGAACACCCCGAGCCCCGCCGCGCCGACCCCGGCCCCCAGCAGACCGGCCCCGCGCAGGAACCGCCGACGGCTCGCCGCCGCCGTCCCTCCCCCGTCGAGTTCCGCGGTCCGGGGGCAGGCGCACGCGTCGGACGGATGGGAATCGTGCATGATCGCTCCAAGCGAGTGGGATGGCCCCGGACGGTTCCCCAGACGCTAGGAACCGAACGTTGTCGCAGGTCATCCACGTGGCCACGCCGTGCTGAACAGCGGCCGAATGCCGCGGTCGCAGTGTCGTCCTGGTACGTGACGCCGGAGGGGCCCGGTTTGCCGGCCGGGCCCGCTGCCGTCAGCCGGTCAGGAGAGGGCCCAGGTCTCGCTGGCGGCACTCGCACTGCCGCCGGTCTCCTGGTCCACCGCTCCGCCCTTCGTGGCCGAGCCGCCGGTGCCGATCGTCAGGCCGCTGCCGACGCCGACCAGCACGTACTTGCCGCCGGTGAAGTCCAGCGCCCACTGCTGGTTGGCGCCGCCGTTGCAGGTCCACTGCTGCAACTGTGCGCCGGTGGCGCTCGAGTAGCCGGGGACGTCCAGGCACAGGCCGCTGTTGACGCTGGTCAGGGTGTAGATGTTGTCCGCGACCCGGGCGAGCGCCCACTTCTGGTTGGCACCGCCGGTCGACGGCCACTGGATGGCCGCACCCCCGTTGGAGGTGGAGGCACCGGACACGTCCAGCAGCATCGAACTGGCGGCGTTGGTCAGCGTGTACGTGCCGGCGGAGGGGAGCCCGCCGCCGGCCGACCAGGTGCCCGCGGAGGTGTCGAGGGACCAGGTGGGGTACTGGCCGAGGTTGAGCGTCGTCCCCCGGATGGTCAGCGGGAGCCAGATCAGCTGGGAGCCGCCCAGGTCGTTGACGTCCCAGCGGTCCCCCGCGTAGACGTACGTGGTGCCCGAAGTGCCTTGGACGGTGATGATGTTGGCCGTCTGGCTCCCGTACGTGCTGGTGCCGGGCGCGGCCATGTCCTTCCACGCCGACCACGGTCCACTGAGCGACGTCGCCGTGGCGTAGACGTTGTCGTTGAGGTACCAGCCCGACAGGTGCGACCCCGTGATGTAGTAGGTGCCGCCGACCTTCACCATGGCCGGGGCCTCGATGCTGCCGCCGCCCAGGAGTACGACCGCGCTGTCCACCGAGAGGTAGTCGGCGGAGAGCCTGTCGATCCGCAGGCCGCCGCTGTTGCGGTCCTCGGTCATCAGGTAGGCGGTGCCGTCGGATTCCTGGAACAGGCCCAGGTCGCGGCTGACATTGCCCAGCGGCCGGAAGCTGCCCCGGTAGACGTACGGTCCGCACGGGGTACTGCTGGTGGCCACGCCGGCCTTCGCCTCGGAGTAGTCGGGGCTGTCGATGTGGACGTACATCACGTACAGGCCGGTCGACGCGTTGTAGATGACCTTCGGCCGCTCGACGACCCGGTTCGGCCCGAGATCGCCGCTGCTCTGCTTGGCCAGTGCCACACCCCGGTAGGTCCAGCTGCCGAGGTCGTCGGAGGTGTAGCAGGGGATGTCCTGGAACGAGGTGTCCGCCGACGTCTCGCCGGTCTTGTCCTCGCCGAAGCCGTACCAGGTGCTCCCCACCTTGACGATGCCAAGTCCGTGCAGCTGGAGCGTGTTGCCGTTCTGGTCGGTGCGGGTGGCGCCCAGGGTGAACGTCACCGGGCCGGCGGCCGCCCGGGCCTGGGCGGCGGGCAGCAGCACCGCCACGAAGGAACCGAACAGGGCGAGAACGCCGACCAGTGCGGTGCGCCACCGGCCGACCGGTCGCCCGTCGGCTGAAGGACTGCGGAACAAGGGTGTCACCTCTCCACGAGGACGGGTCACAGAGTCGGAAGCGTCCATGACATCGGATGGATTAAGGCGCAAAGGTCGGGTGCCTGTCCAGAGTTTTGACGGATTCCGCCCACTCATCGCCCCGATCGGCATTATTCATCGGATCTCCATGGCCTTCCTCGACGAACTCGCCCGCCACGGCGAGCGGGTGGCCGTCCGGCCGCAGGACGAGACCGGCCTGCTGGACCTGGCCTCCTGCCCGGGCGCCCCGGACCCGGGCACCCGCCGTCTACTGCTGCGGTCCGGGCCCGCTCCTGGACGCCGTCGAGCGGTACAGCGCGGCGAACGGATGGCCGGAGCCCCGGACGGAACGCTTCCGGCCACGGGCTCAGGCCGCCGCTCCCGACGCCCCGTTCGAGCTCGTACTGGCCCGATCCGGCCTGACCTTGTCCGTCCCGGGCCACGCCTCCGTCCTGGAGACCGTCCGGGCGGCCGGCGTCGAGGTCCTGTAGTCCTGCACCGAGGGCACCTGCGGGACGTGCGAGACGGATGACCTGGAGGGTGTCCCCGGCCACCGCGACTCGCTGCTCGCCGCGGAGGAGCGGGCGGCCGGGGAGACCATGATGATCTGCGTCTCCCGCTGCCTGGGGAACCGGCCGGTCCTGGACCTCCGAGCCGGGGATCCCCAGCTGATGCGTCGTTACGGACGGTCGGGGCTCGACGGCGCATGGCCGACCCCGGCGTGCTCGGGATCGGCCATGCGTGGGCGGAGCGGGTCAGCGGAGCGGGTCAGCCGAGCGGGTCAGCCGAGCGCGGCGGTGCAGGTGGTGCCGTTGAGGGTGAAGCCGCCGGGTGCGGGGTTGGTGCCGGAGTAGGCGCCGTTGAAGCCGATCGTGGTGGAACCCCCGGTGGGCAGGGACGCGTTCCAGCCGGCGTCCTTGGCCGTGACCGTGGCACCGGTCTGCGCCCAGGTGCCGTTCCAGCCCTGGGTGACGGTCTGGTTGCCGGAGAAGGTGAATCCGAGGTTCCAGCCGGTGACCGGTGCCGCCAGGTTGGTGATCTTCACGCTCGCGGTGAAGCCGCTGCCCCAGTCGTTGCCGACCTGGTAGGCGACGGTGCAGCCGCCCGCCGTGGCCGGGCCGGTGGTGACCTGCAGCGGAGCCGACGGCGGTGAGCTACGGCCGCCGGTGTCGGTGGCCACCACGCGGAACGTGTAGGCGGTGACCGGGGTCAGGCCGGTGACGGTGGCGCTGGTGGCCGACGCGGGGACGGTGACCAGCGGAGCCGTGGTGGCCGGGTCACCTGCGTACACGCGGTAGTCCGCCAGGGGGGAGGTCCCGGCCGTGGCGGCCGGCCAGGTCAGCGTCACGCGGTCGGGGCCGGTCGCGGAGGCCGTGGGAGTACCGGGTGCCGAGGGCGGGGTGGCCTGGGCCGAGCCGGCGGGAATGACGTACTCGGTGATGGAGTACGCCGGGAAGGTCGCCGTGAAGGCGCCGCCGTTCAGCGGCTGACCGGCCGGGTGCTGGATCGCGGCGGGGTCGTCCTGGCCGTAACGGTAGACCTGCGCCGTTGCCGGGAGCGCGGTGCTGCCGGTCACCGACACGGGTGCGGTGAGGTCGCCGGTGGTCTTGTTGATCACCATGACCGTGGTGGCATGGTCACTGCTGCGCTCGGCTGCGTACACCGACAGCTTGTCCTGGTCGGCGCTCGCGGCCTTGACCGAGGTGTCGCCGAAGGTGCCGCCCTGGCCGTCGTAGTTCAGGAACATGCGGAAGGCGTACGCTCCGGGGTCGGTCGCCTTCGGGGGTGACCACAGGGTGGCCAGGTCCAGCCCCTGACGTCCGAAGATCCCCAGCACGTCAGCCTGGGCCAGGCCGCCGTCGATGTGGTCCAGCGCACCCCAGTTGTACTCCGAGATGGCCAGCTTGGTACCCGGGTAGTTCTGGTCGACCAGCGAGCGCATCCGGGGGACGAACTGGATCGGCTGGTTGATCCAGCTCTCGTCGACGTAGGACGGATCCCACAGCTGCCGGGTGGAACGCAGTCGCAGGGCCTGCGTCGTCGCGTCGTCCGTGCTGCCGGACACTCCGGACTGCTGCGGGTAGATGTGCTCGTCGAAGTAGTCCAGGATCCGGCGCCCGTGCGCCTGCTCGTACTCCTTCATCTTCTGCAGGTACCACGGGGCGAACTGCAGGCCGCCGTGCGCGGCGGCGTCCGGCGGGTTCGACCAGCAACCGCCTCCCTGTTGGCCGCACACCTGCTGGTCCAGGCCGGAGTAGAGCAGCGAGTTGAAGCCCCAGCCGACCGGGCCGAGGGTCTGCGCGGCCGGGTCGGCGTCCTTGACGGCCGCGGCGACGGCGTAGGTACTGTCCCGCATTTCGTCGTAGCCCGGCCCGGCCGGGTGGACGTCGCGGTGCGTGCCGGACCACAGGTCCGGTTCGTTGTCGAGGTCGTAGAAGCGCACCCCGCCGCTGTTCGCGGTGCCGTAGGCGCCGTCGAGGTACTGCACCCAGCCCTTGACGAAGTCCGGCCCCGCGGGCGTGCTGGTCTCGGTCGGAGCGTTGCCCGTGATCAGGGTGCCGTCGGGCTTCCTGCCGTTGCCGCAGTCCGGCCGCCACTGGGCGTCGGTCTGCTGCTGAGGACCGTACTTGGCGACGCTGAACCCGCAGCCGCTGTCGCGGCCGGCCGCCGTCCAGCCGATCATCGGCACGGTCATCAGCGTGTCGGTGCCGGTCCTGCGGTTCTGCTCGACGAACTTGTCGGCCTGCGATCCGGCGGGCAGTGCCGCAGTGTCGTTGTTGTAGTGCAGGTCCTCGAAGTACCAGTCGGACCCGGCGTTGTAGGCGTCGAGTTTGTAGTTGTAACGGCTGGTGGCGTTGCCGCCCCAGCGGCCCATCGGCAGGCGCAGCTCCTTGGCCAGCGCCTCGTCGGGGAAGTTCATGCCGTAGATGTGGGGGTCGATGGCGTGCCGTCCGCTGGTGGCGTCCACGGTGATCGCCGGGCCCGCGGTGGCGGCGGCCGCCGGCACCGCCCGCCCTGGCGCGGTACCGGCGGCCTGCGCCGCTCCGGTACCGGCCAGCAGTACCGCGACTGCCGCCAGGGCGGCCGCCTTGTGTGTCGTACGCATGGTCTCCTTCTCAGCGGCCGACAGCGCGGGGGTACGGTCCGCCACGCCCGAAGCGTGCGATCGACACGTACCGTCGGCAGCGCCGCGGCCTTGGGTGGGGGGACGGAAACGACCGCGCTGCGGGAGTCTCGGCACTCAACTCGCCTCCCAGTGGGGTGAGTTCATATGTGGGAGCGCTCCCATCCAGGAGTCTGGAGCGCCCGGACCGGGGTGTCAACACGTATGCACGGAGCACTGGCCTGCCAGTGAGGACGCGCAGTGGATTCTCTGCCGGGCCCGCCGCACGCGCCGTCCTCCGGCACGAACTGGGCACCGAACCGGACCCGTCCCCGGGGCGGCTGCAACGGCGGCCGCTGACGGGCTGACGGCCTTCGGGGCCTGCCCGGTGCGGAACGACTCCGCCGGGCAGGCCCCGTGGGGCGACTCAGGGGCAGGGCGCCCGGGTACGGTCCTTGCCCGGCATCGGGGCCGGCTTCGCACCGCGTTCGCGGTCACCCGTCCAGTAGGAGGCGGCCGCGGACGGATCCTCCGTCACCTGGTGGCTCGCCACCGCCCCAGGGGTGTTCGGGCAGTGGTCCGTCGCGGCGGGGATGGTCTTCTGCCCGCAGGCCGCGGCGAGCAGGAGCGGGCCCGCGACGGATGTCAGGGCGGCCGCCTTGCGCAGGGGTTCGGCTGACACAGTGCTGTCCTCGATCCGTGGGTCGCGGATCCGGCCGGGCCGACGGTGCGACGGGCCTCCTGAACGCTGGAGGACGGGGAGGGGGACACGAGCCGGCGATCCTGATGCCTGAAAGCCAGATGGCGTACTTCTCGTGTGGAAGTGCGCGCTCCCATACGATCTCGGTCTTCCGCGCCAGCGTTTCGCGGACATGACGATCCGTCAATGAACGGACGTATCGTCAGAAACGGATCGGGGAGCCGACGTAGTGGTGCGCCAGTTCCGCGGCCGCGTGCCTTGCGTTGCTCGGTAGCGCGATGGCGGTGTTCCGTAGCGGCTGACGAATGCCTGGCGGAGCGTTTCAGCGGTTCTGAAGCCGCACTGTGCCGCCACGCTCGCCACGGGTAGTGAGGTGGAAGCCAGGAGGTGAGCGGCGGCTTCGGTGCGCGCGTCGCGGACGAATCGGCCTGGCGCCTTTCCGAGGTCGTCGATGAACAAGCGGGTCAGGTGGCGTTCGCTCACCCCGGCGTCGGCTGCCAGTGCGGTTGCGGTCAGGTCGCCGGTCAGGTGGCCGGCGATGTAGTTGACGGCTCGCCTGACCAGGCTGTTGGTGGGTGCTGGGGTTCCTGTGAACATGCTCATCTGTGCCTGGTTGCCTGGCCGTTGCAGATAGGTGACCAGGCCGCGGGCCACGGCGCGCGCCAACTCCGCGCCGTGGTCCTCCTCGATGAAGGCCAGGGTGAGGTCCAGGGCGCTCGTGACGCCCGCCGCGGTGGACACGCTTCCGTCGCGGATGTAGATCGGCGCCGGATCCACGGTGATCTCCGGATAGGCCGAGGCCAACTGCTCGGCGTACCACCAATGAGTCGTGACGCGTTTGCCGTTGAGCAGGCCGGCGGCAGCCAGGACGGTCGCCCCCGTGCAGACCGAGGCCACTCTGCGGCTCTCCCTGGCCAGGCGGCGGACATGGCCGACGATCCGCGGGTTCTCTGCCGCGGCCTGGTGGCCGAGCCCTCCCGAGACGATCAGCGTGTCCAGTGGCCCCCGCAGCCGCTCCAGGGATCGCTGGCCCTGCAGCGTCAGCCCCGAGTCGCAGGTGATCGCGCGGCTTCCCGGGGTGGCCACGCTCACGGTGTAGGCGGGGCTGGCTCCGAGCCGGTTGGCGGTGATCAGGCTTGTCGTCACGCAGGCGATGTCCAGCAACTCGGCCTCGTCGTATCCGACGAGGACCACCGGTCGTTCCTCCATGACCAGGACCCTATGTCGGACTGACTTGTATCCCAAGAATTCCGACCTGGTCGCTGTCCGCCCTTGGCACTCCCACGGCCTGGGGCCGAAGGTGACGGCATGACCAAGACGCTCGCCTTCGTGCTCTATCCCGGCATCACCCCGCTCGACCTGGTGGGACCGCTTCAGGTGCTGTCGGCGCTGGCCCAGATCGACCCGTCGTACGAGGTGGTCGTCGTCGGCCGGGACCTCGCCCCCCTGGACACCGACACTCCGCTGAAGCTAACGCCGAGCCACACGTTCGACCAGGTCACCGAGCCCTTCGCACTGATCGTTCCCGGCGGGACCGAGCCGACCCTCGCCGCCCTGGCCAACGAGCCCCTGTTGAGTTGGATCCGCCAGGCCGCGCGGACGGCTGAGATCGTCGGCTCGGTGTGCACCGGCTCACTGATCCTGGGCGCCGCCGGCCTGCTCGACGGTCGTCAGGCCACCACTCACTGGGGATTCCGCGACCTACTGGGCAAGTTCGGCGCGACGCCCGTCGCCGAACGCTGGGTCGATGCCGGTCCTGTGCTCACCGCCGCCGGAGTGTCGGCCGGTATCGACATGGCCCTCCACCTGGTCGAACGCCTCGCGGGCGAGCAGACCGCCCGTACTGTCCAGCTCTTCATCGAGTACGACCCGCAGCCACCCCTGGGCGGCATCGACTGGAGGTCCGCCGATCTCGACTTCTTCAAGCCCCATGCCCGGGCCATGCTGGAATCGGCGCTGGCAGACCATTCCGCGCTCCTGGCCCGCCTGACAACCTGAGCATCACCGCAGCGGCGCACGCCCCCGAGCCGAGTGCCGCACCGACCATTGCGCGCGGTCAGTCGCGCGGCCACCCAGGCGCGGGTCGAGCGTGGCGTCAGGCCCAGGGGTCGTGAACTCCTTCCCCTCATAGATGTCATGGATCGGGTCATCACACGCTGGGTTGGACTCCGCGGTCCCTGCTGCTGGAGAGAGGGCAGATCCTGCATCAGATGGGATGAGCGTGGCAAACTGCCTGATCAGACCGCTGGTTCGTAGTGGCCTTCGAGAGCGTCAGGGCGTCGCCGTGAGCTGGCGACCTGCTACTTCTCGCCCGCCTGACGCAACTCCCGAGCCTTGTCGTAGCCCTTGGCCTCGGCCGTGTCCATCTGCCCGTAGGCGACGAGGACCAGGTCGCCCGGGTGGACCAGGCGGGCGGCGGCGCCGTTGATGCCGATCACGCCGGTGCCGCGCGGGCCGGCGATGGTGGAGGTCTCCAGCCGGGCGCCGTTGTCGATGCCGAATGACTGCGATCAGTGGTGCGCACCGGTGGGACGGACGCCCCGGGCGGCCAGCCAGCCGAGCACGTGGTCGGCCACGGCCCGCCAGCCGCTGTCCACGACGAGCGAGTGGCCCCGGTCCGCGAACTGCTTGAGGTCCGTGAGCGCCGTGCAGTCGCCGTACAGCCGGTACACGGCGCGGGTCACCGAGTCGGGCACCAGCCGGTCCTCCTGGCCGGACACCAGCAGCAGCGGGCCGCGCCGCGCGTTGGCGGTGTCCACCAGCGCGCTCGGGCTCCGCGGGGCGCCGTCGCCGTCGAGGTCGGCGAGGTCGGCGAGCAGGCGGCGCGGGGCGGGCACCGCGAACCGCTCGTACAGCCGCTCGGCCTCCTCGGCGCTGACGGCGTTGGCGAGGAACTCCCGGAAGCCCGCCCGGGAGAGCGGCGCCGGGGTGCCGACCGGCCCGGTGGCGGGCAGCGGGACGCGGTTGACCGGCGCCAGCGCCACCGCGGCCCGGCCCAGGCCGGCCCCGAGCAGGTGCTGGGCGACCAGCCCGCCGACCGCGTGCCCGACCAGCACCGGTGGGCGCGCCAGCGAGCGGACGACCTCGGCGTGGTGCTCGGTCAGCTCGTCCAGGCCGGTGTCGGGCACCCCGTCCGGGCGTTCCCGCGCCCGCCGGGCGGTGGCCGCCTCGCCCGGCCAGCGCGCGGTCCGGGTGGGGTACCCGTGCCTGGCGAAGCGTTCCGCCCAGGCGTCCCACGACAACGCGTGCAGGTCCGCGCCGTGGATGAACACGACGGGGGTACGGTCCACGGCTGGTCCTCCGAGCAGGGTGAGGGGGCGGCTCCGGCCCGCCCGGTCTCCGGTCACGTGCCGGGCGCCGGGGGCTGGGCCGACCCGACTGTGCGGCCTGGGGGCGGGTGCGGGGATCGGTCGAATGACGCTGCCCGCCGTGGCCGCGGGGGCATGGTGTTCAGTCATCCGACCGTCGGACGGGGCGGGTTCAGCGCACCAGCGCGGCGACCACGTCCCGGACCACCTCTCGGCGCTTCGCCCGGTCGTCGAGGTCCACCACGGCGAGCAGTTCGGGGGCGGTGGACGGCCACAGCATGGCCAGGTGGATGATCACCGCGAACAGGACCCGGGGCTCGAACCGGTCCGTCAGCACGCCCCTGACCTGGGCGTCGGCGAGCACGGCGATACGCCGGCGGACGTCCTCGACGCCGAGCGCGTTGGGCGGTGCGCTACCGTACTCCATGCGCTGCCAGGTGATCAGCCGGGGCAGTTCCGGGTGCTCGGCGTAGATGTCGCCGAGGCGGGCCGCGACCTCGGGGAGATCGGTCCAGTCGGACGGCAGGCTCGTGATGATCTGTTCGACCGCGCCCTGCCAGACCGCTTCGAACAGGCCCGCCTTGCTCCCGAAGTAGTGGTAGATCTGCGCCTTGTTGCTCCGCGACGCCTCGGCGATCCGGTCGACCCGGGCTCCGTTCAACCCATGGGCGGCGAACTCGGCCCGCCCGGCCGCGATGAGTCTCTGTCTGGTGGCTTCGGCGTCGCGCTGCATGCGCCGACCCTAGCTCAGAGCTGACTAACCACTTGGTTGACAGTCTGTTCATCGTCCGGGTCTAATCAACCAACCAGGTAGTTGAAAGACGTACAGCCGTGCCGGGTGCGGTCTCCCCCGGCGGACCGAAGGCTGCGGCGATCCGCTGACCTGCAGATCAATGGGGAGGGAGCAGGGTCATGGGCACAGCCATGCCGATGCTCGGTCGGGACGGCGAGCGCGCTCGGCTGTCCGAGTTCGTCCACGCCGCAGGAGGGCAGACCCTGCTCGTCCGGGGCGAGACCGGGGTGGGCAAGAGCGCCCTGCTCGACTTCGCCGCCGAGCTGGCGAGCCGGGAGGGCCTGCGCGCGATCCGGGCCACCGGGGTCGAGGCGGAGACGGAGCTGCCGTACGCGGGACTGCACCAGCTGCTCTACCCGCTGCTGCCGCACGCCACCGCGCTGAACGACGGCACCCGCGCCGCCCTCCACGCCGTGTGCGGGCACGCCGGGGGCGCCCCGCCCTCCGTCATGACGCTCGGCATCGCGGTGCTCGGCCTGCTGTCCGCGGCCGCCGCGCAGCAGCCGCTGCTGCTGGTCGTGGACGACGCCCAGTGGCTGGACGACTCCAGCGCGGCGGTCTGCGGATTCGTCGGCCGCCGGCTGACCGGCAGCCGGCTGAAGCTGCTGCTCGCCGTCCGCGCCGACCTCACCTCGTGCTTCGACACCGCCGCACTCCCGGAACTGGCCGTCGGCCCCCTCACCGACGGCGACGCCGCCCTCCTGCTGGACGGTCACCACCCCTCGCTCGGCGAGCAGCAGCGCCGCGCCGTCCTGGCACAGGCCCAGGGCAACCCGCTGGCCCTGCTGGAACTGCCCGCCCACACCGGCCTCCGGTCCGGCGAGCCGGCCACCCCCGATCCGCACGCCCCGCGCGGCGCCTCGGCGCCCCACCGCCTCCAGCACCTCTACGGCACCCGGCTGGCCGGCCTGGACGACACCGTCCGGTCCGAGCTGCTGAAGGGCGCCCTCGACGGCGTCGCGGCCGGCCGGGGCGACGGCACCACCCCCTGCACCCGGTACCGGATGCGCGACGCCGAGGCGGCCGTCGCCCGCGGCCTGCTGGTGATCGAACCCGCCACCGGCGACTTCGCCTTCCGCCACCCCCTGGTGCGCTCCAGCGTCGTCCAGCTGGCCACCCCCAACCAGCGCCGCGAAGCCCACCTGGCACTGGCCCACCTCCACCGGAGCGACCTCGAACGCCGCGCCGCCCACCTCGCCGAGGCGACCCTGGACCCGGACGAGGAGGTGGCCGCCGCCCTGGAGGCCGCCGCCGAGTCCGCGACCCGGCGCGGCGGCGCGCTCACCGCCGTGAACTGGCTCACCCGCGCGGCCGAGCTGAGCGAACACCGGACCGACCGCTCCCGGCGGCTCGGTGACGCCGCGTTCATCGCGGCCCACGCCGCCCGGCTCGGCCACGCCCGCAGCCTCGTCCTGGCCGACCCCGCCCCCGACGCCCACCACTCCCCCGCCTCCGTGCTGGCCTCCGGCTACCAGGCGCTGTACCACGACGGCGATGTGCGCTCCACCCACCGGCTGCTCGCCGCCGCGATCCAGCGGGCGGGCGCCGCCGGAACCGGGGCAGGGGCCGGAGCCGACCGCGCGGTGCTCGACCGGCTGGTCACCCTGCTGCTCGCCACCAGCCAGTACGCCGCCGACCGCACCCTGTGGGAACGCACCCACGCGCTGCTCGCCTCGCTCGGCGAGCGGGTCAGCGAACGCGCCAGCCTCTACAGCTCCACCTGGAGCGACGTCGTCCGGCACGGCGCCGGCTGGGCCGGGCCGGTGGAACTCGCCGCGGCCGACCTGCCGGGCCAGGAGCCCTGGGACGTCGCCCGCCTGGCCGTCTCCGCCTACCACCTCGACGTCCTCAGCCCGCTCCGCCCCCACCTGCAGCGCACCGTCCACCGCGAGCTGGACACCGGCGCCGTGTCCACCGGCATGGTGATGCTGCACCTGATCATGCTCGACCAGACGGCCGTCGGGGACTGGGAGGCCGCCGAGCGGACCGGAGAGCAGGCGCTGCGCCAGTCCGAGAACCACGGACACGAGCTGTTCGCCCAGCAGACCCGCGGCTACCTCGCCCAACTCGCCGCGCTGCGCGGACGGACGGACACCGCGCGCGAACTCCAGGCGGTGGTCGACTCCTGGGCCCGCCCGCGCGGCATCGGCTTCCTCACCCAGCTCGCCGACGCGGTCGGCACCACGGCCGCGCTCAGCGACGGCGACTACGAGAGCGCCTACCTCCAGGCCATCGGCATCACCGCGCCCGGCACCTTCCAGCCCTACGCCCACCAGGCCTCCCGCACCCTGCTCGACCTCGTCGAGGCCGCCGTGCACACCGGCCGCACCGAACAGGCCCGCGCGCACGCACTCGCCGCCCGGGACGCCGCGCTGCCCGCCGTCTCGCCCCGGCTCGCCCTGCTCACCGACGGAGCCCTGGCCATCACCGCCGAGGACGACGCCGAGGCCACCGAGGCGTACCGGCGCGCCGAGTCCCACCCGGCCGCGACCCGGTTCCCCTTCGAGCTGGCCCGGATCCGACTGGCCCGCGGCAGCCGGCTCCGCCGCGCCCGGGGCGCAACGGCGGCCCGGCCGTTCCTCGCCACCGCCGCCGACGCCTTCGAACGGCTCGGCGCGGTCGCCTGGGCCGCGCGGGCCCGGGACGAACTGCGGGTCAGCGGCGTCCCGTCCCGGACGCCGACGCGCACCGCGCCCCCGCTCACCTGGCAGGAGCGCCGCATCGCCGACCTGGCCGCGGCCGGCCTGACGAACAAGGAGATCGGCGAGCAGACCCGCTTGTCGCCCCGTACGGTCAGCGCCCACCTGTACCGGATCTTCCCCAAGCTCGGCGTCACCACCAGGGCCGCCCTGCGCGACGCCCTGATCAGGCTGGACTCGGCCTCCCCCGGCGGCCCCGGCATCCCGGCGCAACCGTCCCGGCAGGGCCGGGCGGCGACGGGCCGACTGGACCCGGTCCGGGGCGGGTAGATCACCGGCCGTCCACCAGGGAGGGAGTCCGGATGTCGCCGTCGCTGCCGTCGACGGGTACCACGGTGATCGCGCCGGAACAGGCGGTGGCCGCGCCGCTGGTCTCCAGGCGCCTGGCCGGCCTGGTAGCCGGCGGCGGACGTCTTCCTGCTCCGCCCCCAGCTCGCCACCCGCGACCGCTGGCGCACGGTCACCACCTCCGTCGCGGGGCCCTGGCGTCCGCCCGGCGGGCCCGCGGGCCATGTGGCGCACAGACAAGGTCAATTGACTGTTGGTCAACTATCCTGCGTGACCGGGTACCTGGATACGACGGGGGCTCTCATGGGATCGTCCGGGCAGGGTGGAACGGGAGGCGACCCCGGCCCGAGCCGGGTGCAGGGCGACCGGAGACGCGCCGGGCCACTCGTGGTGCTGCGCGGGTGGCTCGGGCTGGTCTCGGCTCTCGCGGCGCTGGTGGTGATCGTGCTCGGGGTCCGGTACGCCGGGGAAGGCGCCCCCGGCCGGGTGGACGCCAGGGTCCAGGACGGGCTGTACGGAGTGGAGCCGCCGTGGCGGCACCTCGCCCGGACGCTGGACGCACTGGGGGAACCGGCGGGCGCCGGGTCGCTGGGGTTCGCCGCCGTGTCCTGCTGCCTGCTGTTCCGGCGGCCACGTGACGCGGTGTTCGCCGCGGTCGGCATGGGCCTGCCGGTGGTGGCGGCGACACTGCTCAAGCACGTGGTGGGGCGCACCATCCACGGCGCCGAGAACCTGTCCTACCCGAGCGGGCACACCGCCTTCCTCACCGCCGTCGCCCTTGTGGTGGCGCTGCTCGCGCGCGGCCCCCGCGCCCTGCCGGTGCTGGCCGCGGCGGTGGCGGCCGGGGCCGCCATGGGCTGGGCCCAGGTCGCCCTGGGCGCGCACTACCCGACCGACGCCCTCGCCGGCTGGTGCACCGCGCTGGCGCTGGTGCCGCCGGCCGGTTGGCTGGTGGACCGGGCGGCCGGCCGACCGGCGGGCCGGTCGGCCGATGACGTTCGACCCGAACGGAGTTGACGCAACCGACGTAGCGTCAGACGTACTGCCGGAACACCGGCTTCACCGGCCGCCCGCCCAGCCAGGGCGTGGGGTCGCCGGCGTCCAGGGCCTTCCGGTAGACGGCGCAGGCCCGGCCCACCACGTCGACGGTGTGGTCGATGTCGTCCTCGTCGAGCGCGCTGCTCACCACGAAGGACGGTGCCAGCACCCCGCCCGCGAGCAACTGGCGCAGGAACAGGGTGCGGTACCGCTGGGACGGCCGGCCCAGCTCGTCCAGGGTGGCGAAGACCAGGTTGCTGGCCCGGCCCCGGACCACGACGTGGTCGCCGACGCCCATGCCGGCGGCGGCCGCGCGGACGCCGGCGGCCAGGCGCTCGCCGAGGGCGTGCAGGCGGGCGGTGACGCCCTCCTCGACGTAGGTGGTCTGCACGGCCATCGCGGCGGCCAGCGCGTGGGTCTCCGCGCCGTGGGTGGTGGAGAGCAGGAACACCCGGTCGCCGGGGTGGCGCAGCCCGCCGTACTCCATCAGGTCGCGGCGCCCGGCCAGCGCGGAGACGGCGAAGCCGTTGCCGAGCGCCTTGCCGAAGGTGGAGAGGTCGGGGACGACGCCGTAGAGGCCCTGGGCGCCGGCCGGGGACCAGCGCAGGCCGGTGATCATCTCGTCGAAGACCAGCAGGCAGCCGTGCCGGTCGGCCAGCTCGCGCAGGCCCGCGAGGTAGCCGGGCGGCGGCTCGCGGTGGCCGGCGGGTTCGAGGACCAGGCAGGCGATCTCGCCCCGGTGGTGGGTGAGCAGTTCCTCGGTGCCGGCGAGGTCCCCGTAGCGGAAGGCCGTGGTGAGTTCGGTGGTGGCGGCCGGGATGCCGGCGGACATCGGGGTGGTGCCGATGAACCAGTCGTCGACGGAGAAGAACGGCTGGTCGCCGCAGACGGCCACCCGGGGGCGCCCGGTGACGGCGCGGGCGAGCCGCACCGCGGCGGTGGTGACGTCGGAGCCGTTCTTGGCGAACTTCACCATCTCGGCGGTGGGCACCGTCTCCAGGAAGCGTTCCGCGGCCTCGACCTCCACGATGGACGGCCGGACGAAGTTGCCGCCGCGGTCGATCTCACGCCGCACCGCCTCCAGCACCAGCGGGTGGGCGTGGCCGAGGCTGACCGACCGCAGGCCGGAGCCGTACTCGATGTAGCGGTTGCCGTCGACGTCCCAGACGTGGGCGCCGCGGCCGTGGCTGATCACCGGGGCCAGGTGCTCGGGGTACTGGTCGTCGCCCTTGGCGTAGGTGTGGGCGCCGCCGGGGATCAGGGCGTGCAGCCGCTCGTTGGCCGCCCGGGAGCGGGGCAGCCGGAGCTCCTCGGTGTCTTCGGGGTTCATGTCGGCCTCACCGCTCCTGGTGGCGCAGGGCCTCGGCGAGGCTCGGCGCCTCGCGGTCCCGCTTGGACATCGAGGCGGCCGGCAGCGGCCAGGGGACGGCGAGTTCCGGGTCGTCGAAGGCGATCGTGACGTCCTCGGCCGGGTCGTGCGGGCGGTCGATCCGGTACGAGACGTCGGCGGTGTCGGTCAGCGCCTGGAAGCCGTGCGCGCAGCCGGCCGGGACGTACACGCTGGCCTGGGTCTCGCCGGAGAGCTCGAAGTGGGCCTGGCCGCGGTGGGTGGGCGAGTCCGGCCGCAGGTCCACGACGACGTCGAAGACCCGCCCGTACGAGCAGCGCACCAGCTTGGCCTCCCCGGCGCCGGAGCGCAGGTGCAGTCCGCGCAGCACGCCCCGGACGGATCGGGAGAGGCTGTGCTGGACGAAGGCGTCCGGGTCCAGGCCGACCGAGCGGAGCACCTCGGCGTCGAAGGTGCGGCAGAAGAAGCCGCGCTCGTCGGCGTACGGGGTCGGCTCGAAGAGGTACGCGCCGGCGATCGCCGGGACTTCGGTGACCTTCATGAAGTCTCCTGGGGGGCGGGGTCGGAGGTCGGGAAGACGGCCGCGGTCAGGGCGGCGAACTGCCGGTCCAGGAGCCGGGTGGCGGCCCGGTTCCGTTCGGCGAGGGTGTGCCGGGCCTCGGCCGAGCGCCGCTCCAGTGCCCGGAACTGCTCGATCAGCCGGTCGGCGTCGACCTCGCGGGCCGGGTGGCAGTGCTCCCCCAGGCCCATCCGGTCCATCAGGGCGTCGCTCTTGGCCGCGTAGCTCAGGGCGAGCGTGGGGGTGCCGGTCTTCAGCGCGCAGACCAGGTTGTGGTAACGGGTCGCCACCACGGTGTCGGCGGCGGCGGTCTCCCGCATCAGGTCGGCCAGTGAGGCCGGTTCGGCGGCGGTGACCAGTGGTGAGCCGACCGCCTCGCGGATCGCGGCGACCACCGGCAGGTCGACGTCGTCGCCGATGAGCAGCCGGACCGGCCGGCCGTCCTCGACCAGCGCCCGGACGAAGCGGGTGGTGCCGTCGAGGTAGCGCCGGTGGATCCGCTCGGCGCGGGCCCGGTCGTCGTTGCCGCCGTGGAAGGCCATCACGCCGACGCAGACCGTGCCGGGGGCGGCCGGGGAGGCGCTCGCGGACGGGGTGGGCAGGGCGAAGGCGAGGTCCGGGTAGACCTCGTCCCGTGCGGTGTCCACGCCCATCTCCCGCATCGCCTCGCGGGACGGCGCGTCCCGGTACGAGCGGTACCCGGCCAGCCGCGCCGACCAGCGCACCAGGGCCCGGACGGCCCGGTCGCGGATCGGGGCGGCGCCGACGCCGACCAGCGCCACCCGGGTACCGAACAGCCGGCCGGACGCGCAGAGCAGGAACAGCGCGTACGGGAAGCCCCAGGGCCGCAGCGGCAGGGTGGCCTCCAGGACGCCCATGCCGGGCACGATCACCACGTCGTGCCGGCGCACCCAGGCGGCGGTGCGGACGGCGTCGACGAGTTTGCCGAAGCCCTTGCCCGCGATCGCGCCCGCCCGCGAGGCGGTGCGGTACTCCCCCCGGTACCAGTGCAGCCGGGTCGCGGGGATCCGGTACCGGGCGGTGACGGCCGCCGGTCCGCCGCAGAACGCGTCCACCCGGGCCTCGGGGTGCTCGCTGCGCAGGTAGCCGAGGACGGCCTCCAGCGAGCCGTCGTTGCCCAGGTTGCCGGCCCCGAGCAGTCCGAACACCCCGACCCGCAGCGGGACTTGCGCCGGGGCTCGGTCCGGGAACGTCATCCCCGCCTCCGCTCGCGCCCGGCCACCAGGGCGTCGACGGAGACGGTGGGCCGGCCGGGCTCGACCGGGGCGCGGTCCTCGACCCGCTCGCCGGCGCCCGGCCGCACCCGGCTGGTCATCCAGGCGGCCAGGTGGCGGTAGCAGGCGCGCCGGTCCGCCGGGGAGAGCGGCGCCCGGCGGATCGCCGAGGCGAAGCCCCAGACGTACTCGGCGAGCAGCCGGGGCGTCGGGTGCAGCGGACCGGCCCGGCGCGGGTCCAGGTTGACGCAGCGGGAGCGCTTGGAGGGGTTGGCCCGCTCGGCGCGGGTGGGGTGGTCGCGGCGGAAGTAGAGCAGCTCCGGCACCTGGTGGAAGGGCCCGTGCAGGGTGATCTCGGCGACGAAGGTGCGGTCCGCGTGGTGGTAGCTGTCGTGCGGCTTGACCCGGCGCAGCACGTCGGCGCGCATCACCCCGTAGAAGTCGTCCCCGCCGGGCTCGAACAGCAGGCTGCGGAAGCGCTCGGGGGCGGACGGCGAGTCGGTGGTGAGCCCGTACTCGTAGGGGACCTTCAGCTGTCCGTGCTCGTCGATGACGGCCTGCCCGGAGTGGGCGAGGACGATGTCCGGCCGTTCGTCCAGCGCCGCCACGCAGCGCTGCAGGAGGTCCCGGGCGTAGAGGTCGTCGTGCGAGGCCCACTTGAAGAGTTCGCCGCGGCACTGGGTGAAGACGTAGTTGTGGTTGGGCGCGGCGCCGATGTTCCGGGGCAGCCGGAGGTAGCGGATCCGGGAGTCCCGGGCGGCGTACGCCCGGCAGATGGACTCGGTCGTGTCGGTCGAGGCGTTGTCGGTGATGACCAGCTCGAAGTCCTCGTAGGTCTGGCCGAGCAGGGCGTCGAGCGACTCGGCGAGGTACTCCTCGCCGTTGTGGACCGGCAGGCCGATGCTCAGCCGGGGAACGGTGGTCACGGTGTCCTCACTTCGGGGATGGGGGCGCTCGTTTCGGGGCCGCGGTGGCGTTCGCGCAGGGCGGCGCGCAGTTGGAGCCACCAGACGGCCGAGCCGCAGCCGGTGGCGGCGGCGACGCCCCAGGCCGAACCGACCGTGCCGGCCGCGGCGGCCCCGCCGAGCCCGCCGGCCAGGTAGCAGGTGGAGGCGAACAGCTGGCAGCGCACGCTGCGCCGGGCGGCGGCGAGCGCGCGCAGCCCGGCCGCGGCGCCGCTGCCGAGGCCGGCGCCGGCGACGCCGAGGGTGGCCGGCACGATGAGCGGGGCGGCGGAGTGCCAGACGTCGCCGAGGACGAGCCGGCCGGCCTGGTCCGGCAACAGCAGCAGGGCGGCGCCCCAGAGCAGGGCGGCGCCGGCCTGCCCGCCGCCCAGCAGGAAGCAGAACCGGCCGAGCCGCTGCGGTGCCTGCCGCAGCACCCGGGCCGCCTCGGCCACGGTGACCAGCGACAGCCCCATCAGCAGGGCCAGGAACGGGCCTTGCAGCAGTTCGGCGCCGCGCACCGCGCCGACCGCGCCGACCCCGGCGATCGCGCCGAGCCCGTACGCCCGCAGCTGGCCGGCTCCGCTGAGGCTGACGTTCTCGACCAGGTAGCGGCTGCCGAGGTCGCGCTGCTCGCGCAGCCAGCCGCGGGCCTGGGTCACCCGGGGCCGGATGCCTGACTGGAGGAAGCCGTACCCGGCGGCGGCCGCGGCGGCCGCGCCCCAGGCCAGCAGGAAGGCGGCCACGGTGCCCACCCGGGCCGCCACGACCATGGCCGGGACGAGCGCGACGCCCTGCACCAGGTCGTTGGCGAAGGCCTTCTGCCCGGCGCCGGCCGCGAAGAAGGCGAACCGCCGGGAGTCCTGCAGCAGGAGGGCGGGCAGGGCGAGGCCGAGGCAGGCGAAGGCGGGGCCGACGTCGCCGGCGAGGGCGAGTCCGACCAGCAGGCACACCGCCCCGAGGGTGCTGCCGACGGCGAGCGCGGCGCCCGAGGAGCGGGCCGCGGCCGCCCGCCAGACGCCCTCCGGCACACCGCTGAACCGCACCACCAGCGGGTCGGTGGCCAGGCCGCGGGAGACGTTGAGCACCACGCCGTAGGTCAGCCAGGCGAGGCTGAACACGCCGAAGGCGTGGACGCCCAGCGAGCGGGCGACGTAGATGCCCACCGCGAAGTTGATCATGCTGGAGACCGCCTGGTCGGCCAGCCCCCAGGACAGCCGGCCGAGGACACCCCGCTGGGCGGGCCGGGCCCGCTGCGCCGCGTCGGTCGACCCCTCCGTCCGCACCCCCTCGGTGGTCATCGGCGTCACGCCTTGATCAGCCCGGCGCCCCGGAGGGCGTCGGCCGCGACGGCGACGGTGTCGAAGGGCAGTCCGGAGCGCTCGGCGACGTCCAGCAGACCGTGCTCGCCGTCGGAGAGGCTGAGCACCCAGAGCATCGCCAGCTGCGCCTGCTTGGCGTCGCTGCGCCCGCCGAGCGAGTCGTACAGCCCACGCCGACCCAACTGCGGTTCACCGTAAGGGCTGAGGTTGAGGTAGCGCCGGTTGCGGTCGAGCACCGCGAAGGCCTCCCGGCAGACGGCGAGGGTGTCCGCCATCGCCTCCGGCGTGACGAAGTCCGGGTTGTCCGCCGAGGTGTGGTACTCGGGGTACCCGGCGTACGGGGTGCGGCTGAGCGAGCCGACGCCGAGGTCGAAGCCGGGCGAGCAGAACTGCCGCTCGTCGTAGCCGTACGGGGTGAACTCGGTGATGCGGTGCGGGCGTTCGGAGGTGGACAGGACGTGCCGCAGCACCCGGTCGATCTCCGCGTCGCCGCGCCGGCTCCGCTTGTACGTCAGGTCGCCCCGGTCCCCGGCGCAGGCCAGCACCAGGCCGTGCTTGACCCGGTCCACCCGGTCGGCGTTGCGGGCCAGCCAGGTGATCGCCCCGATGGTGCCGGGGGCGAACAGGAACCGGTAGGTGTAGTACGGCGAGCGCTGCGCCAACTCCCGTGCCAGGAAGACCGCCACCGCGATGCCGGCCAGGTTGTCGTTGGCCAGCGAGGGGTGGCAGACGTGGCAGGAGACGATCACCTCGTCGGCGACCTGCCCGGGGACGACGTGCTCCGCGTAGGTCAGGTGGCCGTCGGCGAGGGTGGAGTCGATCCGCACCTCGTAGTCGCCGTCCGGCATGGCGTCCAGGGTCTCCTGGGCGAGGCAGAACCCCCACGTGGGCGTGTAGTAGCTGGTGCGGTAGGGCACCCAGCCCGGGTGCTCCGGCAGGGTGTGGAGGTGCTCGCGAAGTTCGGCCAGCGGCAGGGTCGCCGCCACCGGCACGCTGTAGCCGAGCACGTGCAGGCTGGACGCGGCGAAGTCGACCACCCGCCGGCCGGTGCCGTCGGCGATGTAGGCGTCCCGGATGTTCCACTCCTGGGGCACCGTCCAGTCCAGCACCTGCGTCCCGGTCGGCACCTCGTGCACCTGGAGCGGCAGGTACTCGCCGACGATCTCCAGGGTGGCCCGCACCCCGTCACCGGTGATGCTCCGGCAGAGCGGGTACAGCCGCTCCACCAGGGCGTGCATCTCCTCGCCGGCCGTGGTCACCGGCGCCACCGCAGGGTCTCGTCCACGGCGCCCGCCCCGGTGGCCTCGCGCAGCACCGCCAGCCGGGTGAAGCGCCGCTCGAAGCCGTCCCGGGTGAGCCCGAACGCCCGGTAGGCGTCGGCGAGTTCGACGGCGCCCTGCTTCACCGTCCACGCGCAGTCGAAACCGGGCAACGCGGCCCGGACGCGGGAGAAGTCCACCCGGTAGGAGCGCGGGTCGGCGCCGTGCTCCCCGGTGATCACCACCTTGGCGCCGTCCACCGCCTCGGCGACCTGCTCGGCGATCTCGGCGACCGTGACGTTGTTGACCTCGCTGCCGATGTTGAACGCCCGGTCGTGCACCGCCTCCCGGGGCGCCTCCAGCGCGGCCGTGAAGGCCCGGGCGATGTCGGCGGCGTGCACCAGCGGGCGCCAAGGGGTGCCGTCGGAGAGCACCAGCACCTCGCCGGAGAGCAGCGCGTGGCCCACCAGGTTGTTGAGCACGATGTCGGCGCGCAGCCGGGGCGAGTAGCCGAAGGCGGTGGCGTTGCGCAGGTAGGTGGGGCTGAAGTCGCCGTCGGCCAGGGCGTGCAGGTCGTCCTCCACCCGCACCTTGGACTCCGCGTACGGCGTCACCGGGCGCAGCGGGGCGTCCTCGGTGACCAGTTCGTCGCCGCCGGCCGCGCCGTACACGGAGCAGGTCGACGCGTACAGGAAGCGCCGCACCCCGGCGTCGCGGGCCAGCTCGGCCAGCCGTACCGAGGCGTGGTGGTTGATGTCGTAGGTGAGGTCCGGCGCCAGCGAGCCGAGCGGGTCGTTGGAGAGGGCGGCCAGGTGGATCACGGCGTCCACGCCGGCCACGTGCTCCGCGGTGACGTCGCGCAGGTCCACCCGGCGGCCCGGCGGGTCGGCGGGCGCCGGGCCGAGGACGCAGTCGGCGAACAGGCCGGCGTCCAGGCCGACGACCTCGTGTCCGGCGGCCGCGAGGACCGGGGCCATCACGGTGCCCAGGTAGCCCTGGTGTCCGGTCAGCAGTACGCGCATGGTTCAACCCCCCAGGTTGAGAGTGATCTTGGTGACGTCGAAGGCCTCGGCGTAGCGCGTGTGGCACTCGATGCCGCGGATCCGGGCCAGCCCGAGGAAGGCCTCCCGGTCGTACCAGGGCCGGTGCCGCTGCGAGGGGTAGTGCTCCTGCAGCAGCCGCGCCTTCTGCTCGGCGGTCTCCGGGGAGAGCGGCTGGTAGGCCGTCGGGCGGCCGAGGTCGGCGTCCCACTTGACGATCTCGTAGCCGAGCACCAGGTGGTCGCGGAAGGCGGTGGTCACCAGCCGGGCCAGGCCCTGGTGGTCCTGGTGGGCGTCCGCGGTGCGCGGCGCGAGCAGCAGGTCCGGCTCGGTCCGGGCGCGCAGCTCCTCGACGGCGGCCTTGGCCTCGTCCCAGTGCGCGGGCAGCCGGCCGTCGGGCAGCTTGAGGACGGTCAGCCGCAGGTCTGCGCCCGGGCAGAAGGCGGCGAGGGCGGCCCGCTCCTCCTGCTCGCGCTCGCTGCCGCCGCCGGAGAGCACCAGGGCGTCGACCCGCAGGCCGGGCCGGGCGAGGCACAGCGTCAGCAGGGTGCCGCCGGCGCCGATGGCGATGTCGTCGCAGTGCGCCCCCAGCGCGGCGATCCGGTCCGGGCGCCCGGCGCCGAGCCGGATCACGAGGTCCTCACCCCGGCCCCGTCCCGCTCCCAGACGGCCCACGGACGGTCGCCCTGGGCGTAGGCGGCGTCCAGCGCGGCCCGCTCCTTGACGGTGTCGGTGGGCTTCCAGAAGCCGCGGTGCCGGTGGGCCACCAGCCGGCCGCGCTTGGCCAGTTCGGTGCAGCCGTCGGCGACCAGGTCCCCGTTCTCCGGGATGTGGTCGAAGACCTCCTGGCGGAGCACGAAGTAGCCGCCGTTCTCCCACAGCGGCAGTTCGCTGACCGCGGTGATCCCGCCGACCAGGCCGTCCTCACCGAGGTCCACGCAGTGGAAGGAGGACTGCGGCGGCACCACCATCATCGAGGCTCCGGCGTCCCGCTCGGCGAAGCGGTCGATCATCTCCGGCAGCGGGGCGTCGGTGAGCACGTCGGCGTAGTTGGCGAGGAACATCTCGTCGCCGTCCAGGTGGTGGCGCACCCGGCGCAGCCGCTCGCCGATCGGCGACTCGATGCCGGTCTGCGCGAAGGTGATCGTCCAGGAGGAGATGTCGGTGGACAGCAGCTCGGTCCGGCCTCCGCGCAGCACGAAGTCGTTGGAGGTGGTCTCCTCGTAGTTGAGGAAGAAGTCCTTGATGTGGTGGGCGCCGTAGCCGAGGCAGAGGATGAACTCGGTGTGCCCGAAGTAGGCGTAGTAGCGCATGACGTGCCAGATCAGCGGGCGCGGGCCGACCATCGCCATCGGCTTGGGCACGTCGTCGGCGGCTCCGCTGCGCATCCGCAGCCCGTAACCGCCGCAGAACAGGACGACCTTCACGGCTTCACCTCGACGATGCTGAGTTCCGGGACGGGGAAGACCAGGCGGCCACCCCACTCG
Organism: Kitasatospora sp. NPDC127060; assembly: GCF_042724935.1. Taxonomy (NCBI): domain Bacteria; kingdom Bacillati; phylum Actinomycetota; class Actinomycetes; order Kitasatosporales; family Streptomycetaceae; genus Kitasatospora; species Kitasatospora sp. NPDC127060. The sequence goes on along the minus strand of NZ_JBHXEG010000001.1, from coordinate 24,462 downwards.
TGCACGAAGGACAGCTGCTCGGTCAGTTCGGCCCGCAGGTTCCACGGCAGGACCAGGACGTAGTCCGGCCGGTCGGCGGCGATCTGCTCGGGCGGCAGGATCGGGATGCGGGTGCCCGGGGTGAACCGGCCGTGCTTGTAGGGGTTGCGGTCGACGGTGTACGGGAGCAGGTCGGGCCGGATGCCGCAGTGGTTGAGCAGGGTGTTGCCCTTGCCGGGGGCGCCGTAGCCGACCACGGACTCGCCGCGCTCGGCGGCCTCGATGAGGAAGCGCAGGAGGTCCCGGCGGACCTTGGCCACCCGGGCGGAGAACTCGGTGTACCCGGACAGCTCCTGGAGCCCGGCGGCCTTCTCCCGGTCCAGCACCTCGGCGACCCGCCGGCCCGGCTCGCCGGCCGCCTCGGCCGGGCGGGCCCACAGCCGGATGGAGCCGCCGTGGGTGGGCAGCAGCTCGACGTCCACCAGGGTGAGTCCGCCGCTGGCCAGGGCCCGGGCCGCGGAGGCGACCGTGTAGTACTGGAAGTGCTCGTGGTAGATGGTGTCGTACTGGTTCTCCTCGATCAGGGTCAACAGGTGCTGCACCTCGACGGAGACCCAGCCGTCGTCGGCGACCAGCGCGCGCAGGCCCCGGGTGAAGCCGACGACGTCGGGGATGTGGGCGTACACGTTGTTGGCCACCACCAGGTCCGCCGGGCCGTGTTCGGCGCGGACGTCCGCGCCGGTGGCCGGGTCCAGGAAGGCGGTGCGGGTGGGCACGCCCGCCTCGCGCGCGGCGGCGCCGACGTTCACCGAGGGCTCGATGCCGAGGCAGCGGATCCCCCGGTCCACCACGTGCCGCAGCAGGTACCCGTCGTTGCTGGCGACCTCGACCACGAAGGCGTCCGGGCCCAGGCCCAGCCGCTGGACGGCCCGGGTGACGAAGGTGCGGGCGTGCTCCACCCAGGAGGTCGAGTAGGAGGAGTAGTAGGCGTACTGGGTGAAGGTCTCCTCCGGCGTGATCAGCGGCGGGATCTGCGCCAGCCAGCAGTCGGTGCAGACCCGCAGGTGCAGCGGGTACGCCGGCTCCGGCCGGTCCAGTTCGTCCGCGGCGAGGAAGCTCTCGCACGGCGGGGTCGCCCCCAGGTCGACGACGCTCCCCAGCGCCGTCGAGCCGCAGAGTCGGCATCGTGTCATCGACTGCTCCCGTTCCCGCCCGCGCGGGTGCCCCGCCGCGGGTCAGCGTGTCCGTTCCCTGCCGGCGGCGCGCCGTTCGCGCCGCCGGACCGCCGCGCGATCGCGCCGCGGTACCCCTCCACCAGGCGCTCCAGCCCGACCGCCGGACTGAAGCCCTGCTCGTACCGGCGCCGGGCGGCCCGGCCCAGCTCCCGGTTGTGCTCCGGCTCCGCCGTGATCCGGCGCAGGCAGGACGCCAGCGAGGCCGCCTCGCCCGGCCGGTGCAGCAGCCCGGTCACCCCGTCCTCGACGAGTTCGACGAAGGCGCCGTGCCCGGCGGCCACGGCCGGGACCCCGGCCGCCATCGCCTCCACCACCACCAGGCCGAAGGCCTCCAGCCAGGTCGAGGGCGCCACCACGGCGACCGCCCGGGCCACGGCCCGCCGGCACTGCTCCTGGTCGTACAGGCCGACCTGGCGCACGTCGTCCCGGCCGGCCGCCCAGGCCCGCACCTCGGGCTCCAGCGGCCCGGCGCCGGCGATCACCAGCGGCACGCCCACCCCGCCGTCGGCGGCCAGCTCGTCCCAGGCGGCCATCAGCAACCGCACGCCCTTGGCCTCGGCGAGCCGACCGAGGTACAGCAGGTGCTCACCCGCGCCCGTGCGGCCGATGCCCGGCTCGGGCACGAAGTTGTGCTTCACCGTCAGCCGCTCGGCCGGCAACCCGGCACCCACCAGGACGTCGCGCTGCGCGGCGGAGATGCAGAAGAAGCGCTCCACCCCGGACCGCCATCGCCGCCGGTTGAGCGCCAGGCTCAGCGCCGGCGGCACCGTCGCCAGCCGGGAGCCGCGGTAGCAGCCGTGCCGGACGGCGGGCAGCGGCGAGCCCCCGACGCACTCGGTGCACGGCCGGCCGTCCCGCTGCAGGGTGCCCGGCGGGCAGACCTGGCCGTAGTTGTGCAGCGTGGCGACGACGGGCACCCCGGCGTCGGCGCAGGCGGCCAGCACGGCGGGCGACAGCAGCGGGAAGACGTTGTGGACGTGCACGACGTCCGGCCGTTCGGCGCGCAGCCGGGCGGCCAGCTCCGCGCGGACCGCCGGGTTCCACGGCACCAGCAGCGGCACCGCGACCTTGCCCGGCAGGGCCTTGGCGGCGATGTCGTCGCTGCGCCGCTCGAACAGCCCGACCCGGTGGCCGGCCTCGCGCAGCAGTGCCACCTCCTGGTCGACCACCTGGTTCTCCCCGCTCGGCTGCGCCGAGGCGTAGCGGTTGTGCACCACCAGGACGTGCATGTCAGGTCACCTCCGTTCTGGGGTCCGGAACCCGGTGCGGGACGCGGGCCGGGAGGGGCAGGGCCGCGCTGGGGGCCGTCAGCAGGGCGGCGGCCACGGTCAGGTGCAGCAGGTACGGCGAGGCGTCGCCCAGCCCGGCCTCGGTGTAGGAGGCGATCGCGCAGTAGCTGATCAGGAAGATCGCGCAGGCCCGTGCGAGCGACGGCGGGCGCAGCAGGGCGACGCCGCCCAGCACCAGGATCATCGCGGCCACCAGGGCGACGCCGGCCAGGCCCTGTTCGTTGTAGACGGCCAGCCAGCTGTTGTCGATCGGCAGCCCGCCGAAGGACTTGTCGCCCAGGCCCTTGCCGAACAGCTGCTCCAGGGTCGTCCGGGGCGCGGCCAGCAGGGCGTCCCAGACCTTGGCCCGGCCGGTCAGGTTGGAGAAGTTCTCCTGGCTCTGTCCGCGCAGGAACCAGGCCTGGAGCAGCGAGCCGAGGCCCACCGCGGCCACGGTGGCGCACAGCACCGCCCAGCCGAAGAACCGGCGGGCAGCGGCGCTGGTCAGCAGCAGCGAGCCGATCGCCAGCGCCAGCCCGAGGATCAGGCCGAGGGTGGCGGTGCGGGTGTGGGTCAGCGCCAGTAGGACGAGCGAGGGCACGATGACCGCGGCGGCGCTCCTGCCGGTGGTGCGGCGGCCCAGCAGGAGCAGCACCGTCAGCCCGGTGACCACCGCGGCGTACTGGCCGATCTGCGGCGGGGTGAGCGGCCACAGCGCGCCGACCAGCCGGCCGCCGTAGACGTCCGGGAAGGCGGCGCCCGGTGAGATGACCAGCCCGGCCGCCACCGTGGCCAGCACCGCGAAGTACATCCGGATGTGGTGCCGGACGAACCCCTCGCCGTCGTCCCACCAGCGGCTGAGCAGCCACAGCGTGCCGACGAACAGGGCCAGTCGGACGCAGCGGAACAGCGCGCCGGCCCCGGACTCCAGGGAAGCGCTGGAGATCACGCTCAGCACCAGCAGCAGGGTGAGCAGCAGCAGGTGGGCGCTGGGTCGGATGCGCAGCCGGAGGTTGCCGAGGAGGGCCAGCGCGAAGGCGGTGACCAGCGCGCCCATGGTGACCATCTGGATCAGCGAGCGGGGCAGCGGGATGACGGTCTGCGCCCCGGCCGAGCCGAGGGTGTTGAGGATCAGCAGCCCCCAGCAGGCGCCGACGGCCCTGGGGCGCGTCTCGTCCCGGTCCACCTCGACCACCCGTCCCCGGTCCACCTCAACCACCCGTCCCCGGCCGCAGGGTGCTGCCCGTGTCCTGCCGGTACGGCGTGGCCTGCCACTGCCCGAAGTCCACGGTGCGGCTGGGGTCGTGGACGACGAAGCTCCACGGCCCGGTGTAGCTGTTGTCGTGCCAGCGGTTCTGCTGCTTGCCGGTGATCGCGTCGGCCACCGGCTGGCCCTTGTACGGCGACCAGTCCGGGAAGGTCCCGTAGTTGGAGAGCACGGCCATCCGGCCGCAGTTCACCGTGCAGCCGACGACGGACGGGTCCGTGGTGAAGCGGTTGTCGTGGATGTCCACCCGCTGGGTCTTCCAGCGGCAGTCGGCGTAGAGCGGCGCGGTGGCGATCGCCGGCTGGGTGCAGCGGGCGGTGTCCTTCACCAGCAGGGTGCAGTCGCCGGAGGAGGTGTTGGCCGGGCTGTTGCAGAACCGGTCGGCGTTCTCCCACAGGGTGATCCCGGACCAGTTGTCCTCCAGCAGGTTCCGGTCGATCTCGATCTTGTCGGTGCGGGCCGGGATCCGCGGCTCACCGCCGGACTCGGACAGGTAGACGGCCGGATAGGGGAAGTTGTCGCCGCGGTCGGCGGCCCGGCGGCCCTCCACCCAGTCGTTGCGCCGGATCGTGTTGCCCGCGATGACGGCGTTGTAGCTGGTCTCGTAGATCAGCGCGGCGCCGTCGTTGGCCTCCAGGAGGTTGTCCTCGATCCGGAAGTCGTTGTTGTTCGTGTCCGCCCACAGCCCGGTGCCCCGGTTGTCGTGCACCCAGTTGCCGCGCACGTCGGCGCCGTTGACCGCCCAGAACTTGACGCCGCCGGTACAGCCGCAGCCCGGCTGCTTCTGCTCCCACTGGTCGGTGTCGTTGCCGGTGATCTCGTTGCCGTCGAGCAGCAGGTCGCTGATCGGGGCACCGGTCTTGTAGGCGTTGATGCCGTACTGCCCGTTGCCGCGCAGGCAGCTGGCGCGGACCCGCTGGTGGGCCCCGGCCATCAGTCCGGCCCCGGAGTTGTCCTGGATCGTGGTGTGCTCGATCACCCAGCCGTCGGCCGAGTCGTGGTTGACCACGCCCTCGTTCTGCGGCGCGACGAAGCCCTGCACGGTCAGGTAGCGGATGGTGACCTTCGCGGCGGTGCCGCCGAAGGCGTACTGGTTGGTCCGGCCGCCGTCCAGCACCGCGCCGGGTGCGCCGAGGTAGCTGTCGCCCTCCTTGGGCAGGACCTGGGCGTAGCGGTCCGCTTCGAGCCGGTGCGTTCCCGGCTGGAGCCAGAACGTGCTGTTCGGGGGGCTGTTCCTGGTCTTCGCGGCCAGGTCGCCGACCACCGCCGGGTCGACCGTCACCGCGCCCGCCGGCGCACTCGCCGGCCCGGTCCCGGGGGCGGCGCACACCCGGGCCACGGTGACGGGCCCGGGCGGCGCGCTGGTCGGCTTCGCCGGGGCGCCCGAGCCGCTGGTGCAGCCGGTCGCCGGCAACAGGGCGAGCGCCGCCACCGCCGCCACCAGGTGCCGCCTTCTGATCCCCACCTCCGCCCCCTAGCCCCGGAACCCGAGCACGGTGGTGAACCCCTGCCCGCCGTCGGCGAAGCCGGTGCCGACCAGGGTGGTGGCGGGTTCCTTGCGGCCGAAGCCGGCCGAGTACCAGCCCAGCGGCGGTTCGCTCTCGCCGCGGTGGGCCCGCCAGGTCAGCTCGCCGGGCAGCTCCAGCACCGCGGAGCGGTCCTCGCCGTCGTTGGTCCAGGTCAGCACGGCCCGGTGGCCGGTCAGCTCGGCGGTGACCGCCGGGCCGAGGTGGAAGGCCAGCCGCGCGGCTGCCCGGCCCGGGCCGCGAACCTCGTCGACCACCCGCAACTCCCGCTGCTCAGCGTCCAGTTCGACCCGACGGCGGTGCACGGCGGGCCGGTAGCCGTCGTGCTCGGCGCACCAGCGGGCCACCCGCCGGTCGGTGGTGTCGGCGACCAGCACCCGGCTGCGGGCGTGGCCGGTCCACAGGAACGGGCCGCCGGAGACGGACTGGTCAGCGCCGTCCAGCTCCAGGGTGTTGTGGCCCAGGGTCGAGCGGAAGTAGCGCCGCCACTCGGGCTGCCCGTGGTAGCAGTACGTCCCCGGGTCGGCGAGCACGTCGACGCCGTCGTGCCGGACCTCCAGGGACAGCGCGTCCGCGTGGGCGTGCGCGGCGATGGACAGGAAGCCGTGCGGGCCGCCGTCGCAGCGGCACCAGATCTCCCCCCGCCCCCCTTCCGCCGGGCTGCGCAGCACGGTCAGGCCCGCGTCGGCGAAGTGCGCCGGCCGGTGGGCCGGGCGGGTCACCCTGCCGCCCTTCCCGTACGGCCGGAGCAGCGCGGCCAGCAGCGGGGTGCGCACCTCGGCGACGGTCACCGCGGGCCACCAGTCGAGCCGGCCGAACACGGCGGCGCCGGTGGCCAGCAGCGAGGCCCAGCGGTCGGTGCCCGCGCCGTCCAGGACCAGGCCGTGGCCGTCGTCGGCGTCCCCCTGGCGCGGCGGCCGCAGCCGGGCGTCGACCACGGCCGCGAGGGCGTCGGTCATCCGCAGCAGCACCAGCCGGACGGTGGTGGGGACGGGCACCGCGGCGGCGTCCGCCTCGGCCAGCGCGGCCAGGCCGAGCTCCAGCACGAGTCCGTGGTACTCGCTCGCCAGTTCGCGGTTGAGGCCGGAGGGGAAGGTGTTGCCGCGCAGGTGGCGCTCCAGCGAGCGCAGCGCGTCGGAGCGCCAGCGTGCCGAGGCGGGGAACCAGTCGAAGGCGCAGGCCGCGGCGAACTGCCCGGCGGCCTCGGCGATCACATGGTTGTTGGCGGAGGAGCCCCGGCTGGGGAAGGCGGCCAGCCAGCGCTGGTGCTGCCGGATCTGCTCCAGCGCCACCGGGTTGGACTCGAACAGCGCGGCCGCGCCCGGCCAGCCGTCGAGCAGCCGGCGGATCCACACCCAGGACACCAGCCGGATGCCCAACTCGATGCCGCTGATCCAGTGCACCCCGCGCAGCGGCGGGTTGGCCGCCCACCAGGAGCGCAGGTGCTCGGCGACGCGCTCGGCGTAGCGCTCGTTCCCGGTGACGGCGTAGGCGGCGGCGAGCACGGTCAGGTACTGGTGCCGGGAGGGCTCCCAGATCTGCTTGATGTCGCCGACCGCCGCCTCGTCCCGGTACGGCAGGTCGAAGGCGTAGCCGTCGGGGGCCCGGCGCCCGGTCTTCGGGTCGTACCACCAGTCCGGGGCGGCCAGGTCGTCGCGGCGCACGCCGAGGAACTCGCCGTGGCCGTCCATCAGCCGGTCCGCCTCGGCGGTGAGGCGCTTGACGGCCGCCGGGGGCACCGCGGCGAGCGCTCCGGCGGGCAGCACCGCGGTGAACCGGGCGCCGGTCACCGCCGGGCCGGGCGGCGGCGCCGAGCGCCAGCGCCGCCGGCGCACCGCGTCGCCCACCCGGCCGCCGATCTCCCGCGGCCCCATCCGGGACAGCCGGCGCAGGTACCAGCCCGGGCTCGTGCTCATCGCGGCCTCGCCAGCGTCACCGGGGCGCCGCCGGCCAGGCCGGACTGGACGGCGAGGGTGGCCGAGGTGGTCGCGACCAGCGACTCCAGCGGCACCGGCATCGGCCCGCCGGTCCGCACCGCCCGGACGAACGCGGCCAGTTCGGCGGACTGGCCCTTGTCCCGGGCCCGGGGCAGCCGGGAGCTGACCCACCGCTTGCGGCCGGCCGTGCCGTCGAAGTCCACCGAGGCGCGGACGAAGTCGTCCAGCTTGAGCACCTTGCCGTCGGCGACGAGGTCCAGGGTCTCCTTGGGGAAGCCGGGCGCGCCGGTGGTGACGTAGCTCAGGGTGGCGGTGGAGCCGTCCGGGTAGCGCAGCACGATCTGCGGGTCCTCGTTGCCGGCCGGGGCGACGGCGTAGACCGAGACCGGGTCGGCGTCCAGCAGCCAGCTCGCGGTGTCGATGAAGTGCCCGCCCTCGCCGGCGAACCGGGAGCCCTCGGTGTCCTGTCGCAGGTACCAGCTGCCGTGCTGCAGCCGGCCGGCGTTGACCAGGTAGCGCAGGGCGGCCGGGCCGGTCCGGGGGCCGAAGCGGTTCTTGGCCTCGCGCAGCAGCGGCGCGAAGCGGCGGTTGAAGCCCACCTGGAGGCGGTCGTTGCCGGACTCCGCCACGGCGGCGAGCACGCCCGCCAGTTCCTCCTCGCTGAGGGCCAGCGGCTTCTCCACGAACACCGCCTTGCCGGCCAGCAGCGCCCGCCTGGTCAGTTCGGCGTGCGAGCTGTGCCGGGTGACCACGAACACCGCGTCGACGGCGTCGTCCCCGAGGACGGCGTCGAGGTCGGTGGTGGCGTGGGCGAAGCCGAACTTGCGCTGGGCGTTGGCGCCGGACAGCGCCGTCGTGGTGACGACGGTGGACAGTGCCACGCCCTCGCGTCCGGCCAGGTGCGGCAGCAGCATCGAGGTGGCGTAGTTCCCGGCGCCGACGAAGGCCAGCCGCACCGGCGAGCCGGCGGGCCGGGTCGCGCGCCCGGCGCCGCGGGGCACCGCGGGCACCGCCACCTCCGGGGTCCGGACCGGCTCCTCGCCGGTGGCCCCGGGGTACCGGAACAGCACCGCCACGGCCTTCAACTCGCCGTCCTTGAGCCGCCGGTAGGTCTCCACGGCGTCGTCGAAGTCGGCGATGTGGGAGATCAGCGGCTCCACGTCGACCCGGCCGCGAGCGGCGAGGTCGAGGAAGCAGGCCAGGTTGCGGCGTTCCGTCCAGCGCACGTAGCCGATCGGGTAGTCCCGGCCTTCCAGCTCGTACTCCGGGTCGTAGCGCCCGGGGCCGTAGGAGCGGGAGAACCGGACGTCCAGCTCCTTCTCGTAGTACGCGTTCCACGGCAGGTCCAGCCGGCACTTGCCGATGTCGATCACCCGGCCCCGGTCCCGGGCCAACTTGGCGGCCAGCTCGACGGGTTGGTTGCTGCCGCCGCCGGCGGCCAGGTACACCTGGTCCACGCCGTGGCCGTCGGTCAGCTCGGCGGCGGCGTGCTCCACCGCCGCCGAGCCCGGGTCGCCGCAGGCCACCGCGCCCAACCGCTCGGCGAGTTCGCAGCGCACCGGGTCGGGGTCGGCCCCGACCACCCGCACACCGGCGGCGGTGAGCAGCTGCACCACCAGCTGGCCGATCAGCCCGAGGCCGATCACCAGCGCCACCTCGCCGAGCTGCGGCTCGCCCTGCCGGACGCCCTGCAGGGCGATCGACCCGACGGTGCCGAAGGCGGCGTGCCGCGGGGCCAGGCCGTCCGGCACCGGAGTGTAGAGGTTCCTGGGCACCCAGTTCAGTTCGGCGTGCAGCGCGTGCTCGTTGCCCGCGCAGGCCACCAGGTCGCCGGCCTTGACGTCGTCGATCCCGGCACCGACCTGCTCGACCACCCCGCACAGCGAGTAGCCCAGCGGCGTGTAGGAGTCCAGCTTGCCCATCACCTTGCGGTAGGTGGCGGGCAGCCCGTTGACGGCCACGCTCTGCATCACCTTGGCGACCTGGTCCGGCCGGGAACGGGCCTTGCCCAGCATCGACATGCCGGCCTCGGAGACCTTCATCAGCTCCGTCCCGGTGGAGATCAGCGAGAAGGCGGTGCGGACCAGCACCCCGCCCGGCTTGCACCCCGGCACCGGCACGTCGAGCACCGACAGTTCGCCGCTCTTGTAGTTCTGCACAACCTGTTTCACCGGAAGTCCCCTTGTTCCTCAGCCTGTTCGTGGTGGAGCGGGCGGCGCGGCCTCGGGCCCTATCCGGAGGTCGCGCCGCGGTACCAGTACTCGAGGGTCAGCACGTGCCACAGGTGCTTGGAGAAGTCCCGCTGCCCGGCGGCGTCCTCGGCGACCATCCGGGCCAGCGCCTCGCGTCGCAGCAGGCCGGAGTTGACCAGCAGCCCGTCGTTCACCACCTCGCGCACCAGCGGCGCGAGGTCCCGGCTCATCCAGGCCCGCAGCGGGGCGCTGAACAGGCCCTTGGGCCGGTACACGATCTCCCTTGGCAGCACGGAGGTGGCCGCCTCCTTGAGGACGGCCTTGCCCTGCCGTCCGACGATCTTGCGGTCGCCGGGCACCGCGAAGGCCGCCTTCACCACCTCGACGTCCACGTACGGCACCCGTACCTCGGTGGACGCGGCCATGCTGGAGCGGTCGGTGTACGCGAGGTTGAGGCCCGGCAGGAACATCCGGGCGTCGGCCAGGCACATCCGGTTGACGAAGTCGTCGAGGTCGTTGTCCCGGTAGACGTCCGCGTGCTCGTCCAGCACGTCCTGGACCGTCCCGGCGAGGTCCGGGTCGACCAGGGCGAGCAGCTCCGCCCGGTCGTACATGGTGTAGCTGCGCCGGAACGCCGTCTCCTCCGGCAGGTCGGCGAAGGAGAGGAAGCGCTTGGCGAAGCGCACCGAGCGGTACCCCCGGCGGGCGGTGGCGACCGGCAGCCGGTCCACGGCCGCGCCCAGCCCGCGCCGCAGCGGCCGTGGGACGCGCTGGTAGCGCAGCGCCAGCCGGTTGGCCAGGTGCTTGCGGTAGCCGGCGAACAGCTCGTCGGCGCCCATCCCGGAGAGCAGCACCTTGACCCCGGCCTCCCGGGCGGCCGAGCAGATCAGGAAGGTGTTGATCGCGGCCGGGTCGCCGATCGGCTCGTCCAGGTGGTGCGTGATCCTCGGCAGCAGGTCGAGCACGTCCGGGGCGATCTCGATCTCGTGCAGGTCGACGCCGAACCGCTCGGCCACCCGCCGGGCGTAGCGCAGGTCGTCCGGCATCGCCTCGAACCTGGCGTCCTCGGCGCGGAAGCCGATGGTGTAGGCGGAGATCCCGGGCTTGTCGCGGGCCGCCAGAGCGGTCAGGTAGCTGGAGTCCAGGCCGCCGGAGAGGAAGGTCGCCACCGGGACGTCGGAGAGCAGGTGACGCCGGGTCGACTCCTCGACGACGGCGGCGAGGTCCGGCCGCTCGCCGGCCCGGGCGCGGTCCCGGCCCTCGGCGGCGACCTCCCGAAGGTGCCAGAACCGGCCGTGCTCCACCCGGCCGTCGGGCCGGCACCGCAGCCAGCTGCCCGGCGGCAGCTTCTCCGCCCCGCGGAACGCGCAGCGGGAGTCCGGCACCCAGTAGTAGAGCAGCGAGGCGACCAGCGCGGCGTGGTCCACCTCCAGCGAGCCGCCGGTGGCGGCGGCCAGCGCCTTGAGCTCGGAGGCGAACACCAGGCCCCCGCCGCGCCGGACCAGGAACAGCGGCTTGATGCCGAGCTGGTCGCGGGCCAGCACCAGTTCACCGGTGCGCTCGTCGAAGATCCCGAACGCGAACATCCCGCGCAGCCGGGGCAGGCAGTCGGTGCCCCAGCGCCGCCAGGCCTCCAGCAGCACCTCGGTGTCGGAGGTGCCGCGGAAGCGCACCCCTGCGGCGGTCAGTTCGGCGCGCAGCTCGGGCGCGTTGTACAGCTCGCCGTTGTACGTCAGGACGAGGCCGCTCCTGGCCATCGGCTGGGCGCCGGTCCCGGAGAGGTCGACGATGGCCAGCCGGCGGTGCCCCAGCTGCACCTCGCCGTCGCCGACGGGGTGGCCGTAGCGGCCCGCGCCGTCCGGGCCGCGGTGGGCGAGGGTGTCGGTGAGCAGGTCGGTCACGGCCTTGCCGTCCGGCCAGCGGTACGTGCCCGCGATGCCGCACATGTGCTACCTCGCCTCCTGGTCGCTGTCGGGGACCCTTGAGGTCCACATCGGTAGTCGTTCCGTCCGCCGCCGGCCCGGCAGGCTCCGGGTCGGCCGGTCACCCCGGCCGCGCGGCGCGGTGTGCGGCCCGTCCCACAGGGTGCCGTCGGTCCGGTCACGCGGATCGGGGTCGATCAGCACCACGCCGAGGACCGGGATGCGCTGCTCCGCGAGCCGGCGCGCCACGGTGTGCAGCCAGGCGGCGCTGCCGTGCCCGGCCCGGACCACCAGCACCGTGCGGGTGCCGAGGTAGCGCAGGTCGGTCCAGGCCGTGCCGGGGGCCACCGAGCCGACCCCGAGCCGGCGTTCCGGCAGGGCCACGGCCGAGGCCCGCTCACCGCCGATCACGGTCGGGCCGCCCGGTTCCGGGCGGCGGTCGGCGAGCTGGGGGCCCGGCAGGCCGTCCACGACGGCCACCGGCCCCTCCGCCGACAGTTCCGCGGCGAGGTCCAGCGCGATCGCCACCGTGCTGTGCGCGCAGCCCAGTTCCAGCAGCGACACCGTCTCCGCCGAGCCGCGTACGGTACGGGCCAGGGTCGCGGTGAGCCTGGTCCGGGCCGCCCTGGCCCGGCGCGACAGCCGGCGTCCGGCCGGGCGCCGGGGCGCCCGGTTCAGCTCGGCGATGACCGAGGCGCCGAGGTTCGCGGCGACCTCCCGGCGCAGCACCGGGCGGTCCGCGACCACCGCGCCGACGGCGGCCGCCGCGATGCCGAGGACCAGCCCGAGGACGGCGCCGATCCCGCCGTCGGTGGCGGCGGCGGTGGGCAGGGACTGCGGCACCGCGCGCGCGGCGTCCACGATCCGGGTACCGGCCACCAGCCGGGGCGTGCCGACCTGCGCCTCGGCCGCGCGCTGGCCGAAGTCGGTGATCCGGGAGGTGAGTTCGGCCCGGCTGGCGTAGAGCGACTCCAGGTTCGCCGAGGCGTTCGGTCCGCTCTGCTGCGCGCCGTCCCCGATCTCCTTGTTGACCTGGGCGAGTTGGTCCCGCATCCGGTCGCGCTCGTCGAGCAGGGCCTTGGCCTGGGCGTCGGCAGCGTCCTGGAGCCGCTTCACGTGGTCGGCGACGAACGCCTCGGCCAGCGCCTCGGCCCGGGCCCGCGCCTCGGTGTCGCTGCGGCCGGTCGCGGTGATCTGGAGCAGGTTGTTGGTCAGGCCGAGGCCCGTGTAGTCCCGCATGAAGTCCTCCGGCTTCTGCGCGGAGCCGAGGGCCTGGAGGGCCTTGCCGGCGATGCCGCTGGTCTGCAGCAGGGCGACGTCGGTGCGGATCAGGGTGCCGGGGTCGTTGGGCTGGTCCGCCTCGTGCGCGACCAGCACCTTGGTCACCGCGGTCGGCGGCGGCGGCTTCAGGACGGCCACGGCCGCGCCGAGCAGCAGCCCGACCAGCGCCAGGGCGCACCAGAGGCGGCGCCGGCGGCGCACCGCGACCACCAGGGCTTGGAGGTCCAGCAGCGGCGGGGCCGGCGGCGGCTCCGCGGTCGTGCTCGTCGTCACCCCGACCCTCTCCCCGTGTCCTCGCCGACCGCGAGGGCCGGCGTGGCGGCCTCCGGGTCGTGCTCCTCCCCGACGGCCGGCGTGACGGCCTCCTGGTCGCGGTCCTCCCCGACGGCCGGCGTGGCGGCCTCCTGGTCGCGGTCCTCCCCGACGGCCGGCGTGACGGCCTCCTGGTCGCGGTCCTCCGCGACGGCCGGCGCGGCCCCGTCCCCGGCCGTCCGGGCCGGCCCGGAGCGCCCCGGGCGGGCCCGGACGGTGCCGGCCAGCACGATCCCGAGCAGTTCGTGCCCGGCGTCCAGGCACGCCCCGCCGATGCCGGCCAGCTCCCCCACCGTCCGGCCGCCCGGGCTGAGCACCACCACTGCGCCGGACTCGTCCGCGCGGTCCGGCAGCAGCGGCCGGTGCGCCGCCACCCCCACCACCCGCAGCAGCGGCTCGTCCCCCGCCTCGGCGAGGAGCTGCTCGGCGGCCCGGCGGGCCGGCTCGTCGCCGTCCGGGACGACGACCAGCAGCCGCCGGGGACCGGGCAGTTGGTCCCGCAGCCGGTCGCACACCCGCCGGTAGCGGAGCCTGCGGTCGGCCTCGTCGCCGGCGTCGTGCGGGACGGGCAGGTCCCAGCGGGTGTCGATGCCCAGCAGCCGGCGGGCCAGGGCCCCGGGGCCACCGCCCCGCAGCCGCCGGGCGGCCCGCTCGACGGGGACGTCGACGGCGCCGAGGACGGTCGCGCCCAGCGCGGCGGCGATCTCCGCCCCGGTGCGCGGCCGACGGCTGGTCCGGGCCGCGGCGAGGTGGCCGATGACGGCCAGCAGGACGGCCAGCAGCGCGCCGGCGGCGATGAGTTCCGTCCGGGTCGGCGGTGCCTGGGCGGACGGCCGGGCCGCCGCGCCCATGACGACCAGGTTGGCCTTGTTGGCGCCCGGGTCGACCTGGTCCAGCTTCTTGATGGCGTCCTGCAGGGAGGTGCGCAGCTTCTCCAGCTCGGTGCGGGTCTGCACGCTCTCCACCGTCCGCCCCGGGTCGGCCGAGGCCGCCAGGTCGGTGATCCGGCGGCTGGCCTGCACCACCAGCTGCCGCAGCGCCTCGGGCTGCGACGCCTCCGGGTCGCTGCCGTCGCCCGCGACCCGGGCGGCGAACGTGACGAACTGGTGGGCCACCTGGTCGGCGAGCTGCTGGGCGCGCTCCGGGGTGTCGGCCGTGCCCGAGATCTTGACGATGTTGCCGTCCGCGGCCGTGGCGCTCACCCGGTCCTGCAGCTCGGTGCCGCTGACCCCGGGCCAGCCGAGCGAGGCGGCCGCCTGGTCGAGCACCACCGAGCTGGTCGCGATCTCCGCCTGGGTCAGCAGCTCGCGGTCCTGCCACACGCCCGGCAGCAGCACCGACGCGGACGTGGTGTAACTCGGCGGGAACAGCAGCGAGGTGCCGTAGCCGGCCAGCGCCCCCACCAGGGCGAGGACGGCGAGCAGCCGCCAGCGCCGGCGGAGGATCCGGCCGACCGCGGCCAGGCGTATCGTGTCGTCGCTCAACGGGGCGGCCTTCTGCGTACCCGGGCCGGGCGGCCCGCCGCTGCCGGGGCGCCGTCACCGCAGGCGGCGGCGTAGGCGGCGAGCAGCGCCCGCTGGGAGTTGCGCCAGGCGAGCGGCCCGTTGATCCGCTCCTGGCCGAGTTTGCCCATCCAGGCCCGCTTCTCCGGGTCGTCCAGCAGCTGCGCGACCAGCCCGGCGAACGCGGACTCGTCGTTGGCGGGCGCGTAGAGGGCGGCGTCGCCGGCGGAGACCCGGGCCTCCCGGAGGTCGAAGGAGACGATCGGGCGGCCCATCACCATGTACTCCAGGACCTTGTTCATGGTCGACACGTCGTTGAGCGGGTTGCGCGGGTCCGGGGACAGGCAGACGTCCGCGGTGGACAGGTAGCGCACCAGGTCGGCGTCCGGGACGCGCCCGGTGAACTGCACCTGGTCCGCGAGCCCGAGCCGCCGGGACAGCTCCACCATGGCGTCGAAGGTGTCTCCGCCGCCGACGAACACCGCGTGCCAGTCGGTCCGGCCGAGTTCGTCGCGCAGCTTGGCGAGCGCCCGCAGGGCGTAGTCGACGCCGTCCTGGGGGCCCATGACGCCCAGGTAGCACAGCAGATGGGGCTTGCCACGCTTCAACTCCGGCTCGGCCGGCACCGGTCGGAAGCGGTCGGTGTCGGGCGCGCTGCGCACCACGAAGACGTCCTCGGGCCGCCTGCCGCCGCGGCGCAGCGCGACGTCCCGGTAGCTCTCGTTGGTGGCGAGCACGATGTCCGCGGCCCGGTAGGTCCGGCGTTCCAGGGCGCACACGGCGCGGTAGAGCAGGTCCTCGCCGCGGTCGAACCGGGAGAGGTACAGCTCGGGCACCAGGTCGTGCTGGTCGAAGACGAAGCGCGCGCCGCGCCGCTTGAGCCACAGGGCGGGCAGGAACAGCAGGTCGGGCGGGTTGCAGGCGTGCACCACGTCGACCGGGCCGACCTTGCGGGCCAGCCGGGCCGTGTGCCAGAGCGCGGATCCGTACTCCTGGAGGTAGCCGGCCGGACCGCCGGTGGCCGCGCGCAGGGGGTAGCGGTGGATCCGCACCCCGTCGATCAGCGCCTCCGGTTCGGTGTCCCGCTTGCTGCCCTGCGGGCAGATGACGTGGACCGTCCAGCCCGCGTCGCGCAGCGTGGTGCACTCCTGCCACACCCGCCGGTCGAAGGGGACCGACAGGTTCTCCACCAGGATCAGCGCGCGGCGGCCGCGCCCGTCGCCGCCGGCGGTCTCGTTGAACTCCGCGTCACCAAGCAAGGCCCGTGTACCCCGGTTCGGCCCGGCGCGCCTCGGCGTCGGGGAGGCGGACGAGATCGACGATCGCCGGACTGCCGCCGTGCGGCAGGGCCGACAGGACGGCCGGGTCCTTCGTCCCGACCACGCACACCTCGGCGTGCTCCAGCACCTCCTGGACGGAGTCCACGAGCAGCTGGGCGAGGTGCGGCAGCCTGGTCTCGATGTACTCGCGGTTGGCGCCGAGCAACCGGGACAGGTTCACGTTCGGGTCGTGGATCCGCAGGTCGTAGCCCTTGCCGAAGAGCTGCTCGGCCAGCTCGACCAGCGGGCTCTCGCGCAGGTCGTCGGTGCCCGGCTTGAAGGACAGGCCGAACAGGCCGACCCGGCGCTTGCCGGTGCGCTCGACCAACGCGACCGCGCGCTGCAGGTGTTCGGCGTTGGAGGGCAGCACGTGGGAGAGGATCGGCACCGCCACGTCGGCCCGGTGCGCCGCGTGGACCAGGCTGCGCAGGTCCTTGGGCAGACAGGAGCCGCCGAAGGCGAAGCCGGGCCGCAGGTAGGCGCGGCTGATGTTCAGCTTGCGGTCGGCCAGGAAGACGTCGATCACCTGGTGCGAGTCCACCCCGAGGGCCTGGCACACCGCGCCCAGCTCGTTGGCGAAGCCGATCTTGAGGCCGTGGAAGGCGTTGTCCGCGTACTTGATCGCCTCGGCCGTCGGGACGGGCACCCGGAACACCGCGCCGGGCAGCCCCTCGTAGAGTTCCTCGACCACGTCGCCGCTCGCCGGGTCGAGTTCGCCGATGACGGTCTTCGGCGGGTCGAAGAAGTCCCGCACGCTGGTGCCCTCGCGCAGGAACTCCGGGTTGACGGCCACCCCGAAGTCCACTCCGGCGGTGCCGCCGGTGTGCTTCTCCAGGATCGGCACCAGCAGGTTCAGGCAGGTGCCCGGGAGCATGGTGCTGCGGAACACCACGGTCTGCCGCCCGCCCCGCTCGGCCACCGCGGCGCCGATCTGTTCGGTGACCCGCTCCAGGTAGTCGGTGCACAGGCTGCCGTTGGGCTCCGAGGGCGTTCCCACGCAGACCAGCGACACCTCGCTGCCCATGATCGCCTCACGGACGTCGGCGGTGGCGCGCAGCGCCCCGCTCGCCACCACCTCGGCGATGAGTTCGCCGATCCGCTCCTCGACCACCGGGGCCTTGCCGGCGTTGACCAGGTCGACCTTGACCTGGTTGACGTCCACCCCGATGACCTCGTGGCCCAGGCTGGCCAGGCACGCGGCCGACACGCAGCCCACGTAACCGAGCCCCAGGACACTGACCCTCATGACCCGTTCCTCCCCTCGGGCAGGCCCTTGTGGCCGGCCGTCCGCACGCCGTCCGGACGGACGGCGCCCCCACCCATCAGTAGGCCCCCTGCCCCTGGAGCACGGCCCGCAGCGTCTTCCAGAGGATCACCGTGTCCAGGGCGAGCGACCAGTCCTCCACGTACCGCAGGTCCAGCCGGACGGCCTCCTCCCACGGCAGGTCGCTGCGCCCGCTGATCTGCCACAGGCCGGTGAGGCCGGGCTTGACCAGCAGCCGCCGCCGGATGTCCGGGCCGTACGCCGCGGACTCCTCCGGCAGCGGGGGCCGCGGGCCGACCAGTGACATCGAGCCGGTGAGCACGTTGACGAGCTGCGGGAGCTCGTCCAGCGAGTACCGGCGCAGCACTCCCCCGACCCTGGTCACCCGGGGGTCCCGGCGGAGCTTGAACAGCAGGCCGGCGCCCTCGTTGCGGTCCGCCAGCTCGGCCCGGGCCCGGTCCGCCCCGGGGACCATGGTGCGGAACTTGACCAGGGTGAAGGGGCGGCCGTCCTTGCCGACCCGGTGCTGCCGGTAGAGCACCCCGCCCCGGCTGTCCGCCGCCACCAGCAGGGCGACCAGCAGCATCAGCGGGGCGAACAGCACCAGCAGGACGGCGGCGCCCAGCCGGTCGACGACCTCCTTGACCGCCCGGGGGCCGCCGGTGAAGGCCGGCATGCTGACCCGCAGCATCGGTATCCCGAGCACCGCGTCGACGTGCAGCCGTGGACCGGCCACCTCCATCAGCACCGGGGCGACCACCATCTCGGCGTCGCCGCCCTCCAGGTTCCAGGCCAGCCGCTGCAGCCGGTCCGGCGTCCAGTACGGGTCCGGGGTGACGGCGACGACCCGGTAGCCGTCCCGGCGGACGTGGTTGGCGACGTCCGCCAGCCGGCCGACGACCGGCACCCCGTCCAGCCGGTCGGCGCCCCGGCCGAGGGTGTACGGCGTGCACACCGCCTCCACCCGCCAGCCCAGGTGCGGGAACTTGCGGGTCCGGGTGATCAGGTCGCGCACGGTGGCCGGGCTCCCGGCGGCGAGCACCGGGCGCAGGCACCGCCCCTGGTTGCGCTGCTTGTGCAACCACAGCCGCAGCAGGTACCGCTCGGTCATGGTGACGACCGTGATCGCCGGGATGGCGACGAAGATCCAGAGCCTGATGTTGTGCGAGCCGAGGGCGATCCCGCCGAGCGCCAGCACGACGGCGGCCGTGAAGAGCGAGCGCCCGAGCCGGCGGAACTCCTCGGCGCCCTGACCGAGTACGGCCGCGGCCCACGCCCGGCTCGTCGCCAGCGCCCCCAGCACCAGCAGTTCGGTGCCGAAGGCGAGGATTCCCCACTTCTCGTGCCAGTTGGCCGCGTCCCGGACCCCGAAGAACCCGCCGATCGCCGCCACCACGAAGGCGGTGGCCACGGTGTCGCTGATGATCACGGTACGGCGGTACCGCTGCTCCCAGTCGCTCTCGGACCGGCCGATCGTCCCGTTCGCCACCGGACGCCTGCGCACCGAGGGCAACGGGCCGGCTAACTCTCCCTCCCCCTGCTCCACATCCCCCTTCAACTCACCGCTGGGTTCGACGTGTTCGCTCCACACGGTTCCTCCCCCCAGGAGGCTCGCGCCCCTGCCCTGTCCCTCCCCGGGAGACCCCGCCTCCCGTGTGCCGCGCTGTTCCTGACCGCCGGGAGACCCCTTCCCGGCGAATGGCGAATGGCAAGTTGCAAACGGCGAATCGGCTCGGTGCAGCGCTACCTGAAACGTCCCACCCGGGCAGCGGCGGACTCGCTCGTCCTGCCGGATCCCCTGGGTGCGCGGGAGACCGTCGACGACTGCGCCCCGCACTCGTGGCCCCGTCCCGGGCCAGGATGATCACAGTCCGTCGTCACCCCGCTTCCGTCCGTGCGGGGCGAAAATCAATGTAGAGCATCCGGGCCACCCAATGAGGGGGATGTGTGAAACACGTGCTCCGAATCTGAACTGCGGGTGATCGAACAGCGGCTGCCCGTAGGCACGTTGGGGGTGCGGACGGGCACCGTGACCTGCCCGTAGGGGGGTTCGGCGATCACCGGACCCAGCCGCTCCGAGAGATCGATTGACTGATCGTCAGGGTCGGTTTCACGCAACGGTGTTCATATTCGGCCACCCGCCCGGCGACCGCTCCCCGCTCACCCGTCCGGCGGGTTCCGGTCCAGGAAGCGGAGGCCCTGCCGGAGGTGGGCGCGCGGGTTGGTGGTCAGGTGGCGCGCCCAGTCGGGTCCGGTCTCGCCCCGCCGGTGGGCGTAGCAGGCCAGTGCGTACCCGAGCATCCGCTCGCTCAGGTAGCCCAGCCGCGAGGTCGACCGACCCCGGCCGTTCCGGGTGAGGTCGACGGCGGAGTTGGCGGTGAACACGCCGAGGCCGAAGTGGACGGTCAGCAGGTCGGTGAGCGGCTCGTGGTCCCGCCGGACCGTGGTGATCCGCCGCTCGTCCAGCAGACGGACGTGGCCCAGCTCGTGGGCGATGGTGGCGACCAGCGCGACCGGACGGGCCGCCAGGCGCCGGTCGATCGCGATCACCGGGCGCCCGCCCTCCCGCCGGTAGTGCCCGGCGGCGGAGCGGGACCGGTAGCCGAACCCGAGAGCGTCGGCCATGGCCCGCTCGCCGTCGTCCGGCTCGATCTCGACGGTCAGCCGCTCGGGCGCCACCTCCAGGTACCCGCAGAGCCGGGCGACCACCCCCCGGATGTCCCCCTCGGAGCCCGCGTACGGCCCCGGGAAGAACTCGGCGGTCGGCAGCACGGGGGCCCGGTCCAGCACCTCGCGGCCGAACTCGGCGGCCAGCCAGGCCATGGACTCCTCGATCCAGACCCGCTCCTCCGGCCCGACCGGGCACTTGGGTGCGAACAGCGGCATGACCGCCATCATCCACCACCGCCCTCCGTCACCCGAGTGCCGGGCCGTACTGGCGGCGGCAGCGCACTGCCCGCACCGTGGTCGGAGGGGCGATCAGCACAAGGACGGTCAACATGGGCACGAACGACTCCGCACCCCGCGTCGTGGTGGGTGTCGACGGCTCCTCGTCGTCGTACGCCGCACTGCGCTGGGCTATCCGGCACGCCACCCGGATCGGCGGCGTGGTCGACGCGGTGGGCGCCTGGGAGCCGCCGAGCCACTACGGCTGGTCAGCGCCGGTGGTCGACACGTCCTTCGACAAGGACCTCGCCCAACAGCGCTTCGCCGACGAACTCCGCGACGTGCTCGGCCCGGACCGGCCGGTGCCGGTACAGGAGCGCCTGGTGATGGGCGACCCCTCCGACGTCCTGCTCGACGCGGCCCGGGGCGCCGAGCTGCTGGTGGTCGGCAGCCACGGCCGCAGCGGCTTCACCCGCGCCCTGCTCGGCTCGGTGAGCACGCGCTGCGCGCAGCACGCCGACTGCCCGGTGGTCATCGTCCGCGCGCAGTGACCCTCGCCCTGCTCCCTCTCCCTGCCCTGTCTTGATCGTCCTTCTTGTCGAGAACGCTCTCCGTCGGACGGCCGAGGCCGTTGACACGGTCAGGGCGCGCTCCTAGCGTGGCGCAATCGATTACCCATGAGTAGGGACCGTTGATGGCCGCGCCCCGCCCGTACGACCTCGTCCTGTTCGGTGCCACCGGGTTCACCGGCGGGCTCACCGCCGAGTACCTGGCCCGGACCGCCCCCGAGGGGTGCCGCTGGGCACTGGCCGGGCGGGACGAGGGCAGGCTCGCCGCCGTCCGGGCGCGGCTGGCGCGGATCGATCCGCGGTGCGCCGACCTCCCGCTGCTGGTCGCGGACGCCGCCGACCGCGAGGCGCTGCGGGCCGTGGCCGCTCGGGCCCGGGTGGTCATCTCCACGGTCGGGCCGTACCTGCGCCACGGGGAGCCGCTGGTGGCCGCCTGCGCCGAGAGCGGCACCGACTACGTGGACCTCACCGGCGAGCCGGAGTTCGTCGACCGGATGTACCTCCGGCACCACGAGCGGGCGGTGGCCAACAACGCGCGGCTGGTGCACGCCTGCGGCTTCGACTCGGTGCCGCACGACCTCGGCGTGCTGTTCACCGTCCAGGAGTTGCTGCGCCGGGGCGGACCGGCGGCCCGGGTCTCGGTCGAGGGCTTCGTCCGGGTCGGCGGCACCTTCTCGGGCGGCACCTTCGCCTCGGCGATGACGGCCTTCTCCCGGCCCCGCGCGATGGCCCGGGCCGCCCGGGCCCGCCGCGCGGTGGAGCCCCGGCCGAAGGGGCGGCTGGTCCGCACCCCGGTGGGCTTTCCGCACCGGTCCCGGGCGGCCCGGGCCTGGGCGGTGCCGATGCCCTCGATCGACCCGCAGGTGGTGTCCCGCTCGGCCGCCGCACTGGCGGAGTACGGCCCCGACTTCGGCTACGTCCACTACGCGGCGGTGCGCCGACTGCCGATCGCCCTGGGCGGCGTCGCCACGGTGGTGGCGCTCGCCCTCGCCGCCCAACTGCCGCTGCTGCGCCGGGCGCTGGGGCGACTGTGGCAGCCGGGTGACGGGCCGGACGCGGAGCAGCGGGCGCGCTCCTGGTTCGCCGTCCGGTTCGCGGCGCGGGCCCATGACGGGCGGACGGTCCTGACCGAGGTGTCCGGCGGCGATCCCGGCTACCAGGAGACCGCGAAGATGCTGGCCGAGTCGGCGCTCTGCCTCGCGTACGACGATCTGCCGCCGGTGGCGGGGCAGCTGACCACGGCGGTGGCGATGGGCCGCCCGCTGATCGACCGGCTGATCGCCGCCGGCCTCTCCTTCCGGGTGCTGGACACCCCGCCGAAGGCCGCACCCGGCCGGTAGCGGCCGGGGAGAAAGGTAGCGGCCGAGGCGAGAGGCAGCGGCGGTCGCCGCACGCCCCGCCGTCACGCCCCGCCGGTCGGCCTGAGTTCGCGTTCCAGCGCCGCGAGCGCGAACGTGTGCGCGGACATCCGCTGCCAGCGCGGCCGCCCGAACATCACGTCCTCGGACAGCCCGTTGAGCATGGCCACCGACCTGATGACGAACTCGGGAAGGTCCACCTCGGCGAACCGTCCCAGCGCCCGGCCCTCCAGGATGACGGCCTCCAGGCGTTCCTCCCAGGCGTCGGAGAGCGCGGTGAGGACGTTCCGTCCCTCGTCGTCATGGCGCTGGGCCAGGACCTGCGTCCACAGCGCGTAGCGTTCGTCGCCCGGCTGGCGGGGCAGGTAGAAGCGGACGTACAGCGCCAGCTTCTCGGCGGGGGACGCGGCCTCGGCCGCGGCCTGCTGGAACCGCGCCCCGAGGTCCGCCTCGCTCCACACCAGGACTTCGAGCAGCAGGCGGTCCTTCTTCCCGAAGTGGTACAGGATGTGCCCGGTGCTCATGCCGGCCCGCTCGGCGATGTCGGACATCCGCACGGCCGCGGCGCCCTTCTCGGCGATGGCACTGATGGCGGCCCGCATCGCCCGGTCCCGCGCCCCGTCGCCGCTGGGCGTGGCCAGCATGCGCGGCGGCCGCGCGGGCTGGGGCTCCGACATCGCCATGTCCTCGTCTCGCTCTCACCGTCTCGACTGCCCCGACTGCCCCGACCAGCTCGGCCGTCTCGCTTCTGGGCATCTAGATCGCTAGTCTAGACTGAAAATCTAGTCAGCGAGACTGGGGGCCGCACGCCCGCACGATCGCCCGCACGATCGACCGGACGACCAGCGGTCCGCCCGGCCCACCCGAACAGCCAGGAGGCATCCGCATGACGCGGGGATTCGACGTCGTGGAGACCAACATCGCCGACCTGCGCGCGGCGCTGGAGAAGGGCGAGACCACCGCGGTCGGGCTGCTCGACGCCTACCTCGCCCGGATCGACGCGTACGACCGGCCGGGCACTCCCACCGCGCTCAACGCGATGGTGGTGATGAACCCGAACGCCCGCGCCGAGGCCGAGGCCTCCGACGCCCGCCGCGCCCGCGGCGAGACGCTCGGCCCGCTGGACGGCATCCCGTACACCGCCAAGGACAGCTACCTCGCCGAGGGCCTGACCGCCGCGGCCGGTTCGCCGGCCTTCGAGCACCTCGTCGCCCAGCGCGACGCCTTCGCCATCGAGCGGCTGCGGGCCGGCGGCGCCGTCCTGATCGGCCTGACCAACATGCCGCCGATGGCCAACGGCGGCATGCAGCGCGGCGTGTACGGCCGCGCCGAGAGCCCGTACAGCGCCGACTGGCTCACCAGCGCCTACGGCTCCGGCTCCTCCAACGGCTCGGGCACCGCGACGGCCGCCTCGTTCGGCGCCTTCGGCCTCGGCGAGGAGACCTGGTCCTCGGGCCGGGCGCCCGCGTCCAACAACGCGCTGTGCGCCTACACCCCCAGCCGCGGCGTGATCTCGGTACGCGGCAACTGGCCGCTGGTGCCCACGATGGACGTGGTCGTCCCGCACACCCGCACCATGGCCGACCTGTTCGAGCTGCTCGACGTCATCGTGGCCGACGACCCGGAGACCCGCGGCGACCTGTGGCGCGCCCAGCCGTGGGTGGCACTGCCCGCGGCCTCGCAGGTCCGCCCCGCCTCCTACCCGGCGCTCGCACCCGCCGACCCGGCCGCGGCCCGCGCCGCGCTGGCCGGCAAGCGCGTCGGCGTCCCCCGGATGTACATCAACGCCGACCCCGAGGCCGGCACCAACCCCGAGGGCGGCATCGGCGGCCAGACCGGCCGGCGGATCGACACCCGCCCCTCGGTGATCGAGCTGTGGAACGCCGCCCGCCGCGACCTGGAGGCGGCCGGCGCCGAGGTGGTCGAGGTCGACTTCCCGGTGGTGTCCAACTACGAGGCCGACCGCCCCGGCGCGCCCTCGCTGTTCACCCGCGGCCTGGTCGGCCGCGACTTCCTCACCGTCGAGATCGAGGACCTCTCCGCCTGGGCCTGGGACGACTTCCTGCGCGCCAACGGCGACCCGCGGCTCGCCACCCTGACCGAGGTCGACGGCGCCCTCATCTTCCCCAAGCAGGAGGGTGAACTCCCGGACCGCTACGAGGGCTTCGACGACGCCATCGGCGAGTACCCGCGCTTCGTCCGCGAGCGCCCGTACGCCTCCTTCACCGACATGCCGCACCTCGAGGAGGGGCTGCGCGCGCTGGAGGAGACCCGCCGGGTCGACCTGGAGCTGTGGATGGACGAACTGCGCCTGGACGCCGTGGTGTTCCCCACCGTCGCCGACGTGGGGCCGGCCGACATGGACGTCTCCGAGGCCTCCGCCGAGCTGGGCTGGCGCAACGGCGTCTGGGTCGCCAACGGCAACCTGGTCCCCCGCCACCTCGGCATCCCGACGGTCACCGTGCCCATGGGCACCATGGCGGACATCGGCATGCCGGTCGGGCTGACCTTCGCGGGCCGCGCCTACGACGACAACGCCCTGCTGACCCTCGCCGCCTCCTTCGAGGCGACGGGCGACCGCCGGACGGTCCCGCCGCGCACCCCGCGCCTGCCCGCCGAGTGACCTGACGGCGTCGCGGCACCGC